>USRS01000045.1 GCA_900557165.1 uncultured Clostridium sp. | reverse complement strand
TGTTTGTATATCTGTTAATATAGACTTTATACTTGGCATCCTACAACCTCCTAAACATTAATATATCTCTATTATAACCTAAATGTATAAAAATATCTATTTTCAACACTAAATTAAAACATAGCCTAATTTTAATATGATTATGGCTGGCCCAATAAAATATTAAAGAAACCATATCTCTAGTGCTAACTTTTTGATTATAAGCATAGGCAACATCTGCACTATTTAAGTTTTGAGGAGGATAAAATTCAATGGCACTTATAAAAGGTTCTTTATCTTTATTTTTTATATATGAAAATATAAATAAAGGCAAAGTTAATAAAGATAAAACTAAGAATACGTAATAAACAAATGGAGTAGGTCTTTTAAATAAATTATTATCAACTTGTAAAGTGAAATTTATATATTCCCCAGCATTTACATTGTTTAAATTAGTAAAAATTAAAGTCTTATTATTTATATCTGATGTATATCTTTTTGTACCTAAATTCACACCTTTTTCCATAAAATTCACATAATAATCATCTATATTAAAAGGTGAAGTAATATTTACCTCAAGGTTTTCAGTTTTTCCTTCATCATAAGGAGTGTTTATATAAAAATTAACATCTCCTGCTAAAACAGGCTCCACTTCATAAGTTACTTTAAACTTATAAATTCCCTTTTCCTTAGGCAAAACTAAAGAATTATTTGAAGAATTAAAACTTATTTTTTTATTATCAATAGTAATGTTTTTCATATAATCAGAGGAGTATTTCTCCCAAAGAGAAAGATTAATTAAATTGTTTTCATCTCTGTTTTCATTTATTTCTACAATATAATCTCTATTTATAATATAATTTTTTTCCTCGGTGATTGTAGCATTTACAATATCACTTTTTATGATATAAGGATATTTTTTCATAGGAGCATTTTTAAAAGCACCTTCCTTTAATTTTGCATTTATTGTGACGGCACAATTTGCTGGAATAGTTGATTTAGATGATATGTTTATTTTATTCATTATAAAATTTTAGAGTATAAGTGATTACATAAGTTTTGTCACCTTCTATAGTTTGGTCTTCATCACCAATTTTAAGTTCTATACTTGATGAATCATCTTTTTCAAATGGAGCGCCTTCAACATTTACATCAGTAATATTATAATCTTCTAAGGAGCCTTCTTTAGGAATAGTTCTTATTATTCCATGTCTTTCTTCATTAAAATAGACATGAATGGTTTCTTTAATTTTAAACTCTCTTTTATCATTGGCATCAATTTTAACGTCCATGTTTTTTATGTAATAACCATCATCATCTGCAAAAGCTGTATAAAAGTTAAAACTAAAAAAACATAAAAACACTGCTAATAGATATAAGATTTTTTTGTATTTATTCATAAAATACCTCCCCCTTATAATTTTATGATAGATGATAAATTGCATAACTTCAATAAATTATAAAGTGAAGGGAAAAATTTTGTGACTAGAATGTAATATTAAGTAGCCTTATTATATTATCTAACTTATTGTATAATAATAATATAATTATGGAAAATTTGGGAGGAAAAAATGATAAATATTCTTATGGTGGAAGATGATTCTACAATTGCCTTTGGAGTAAAATATGCCCTTGAACAAGAGGGATTTAGTTTGGAAATATGCAAAGATTTAGAAAGTAGCAGAAAAAGCATACATGAAAAAAACTATGATATTATTTTGCTAGATGTGACACTGCCTGATGGAAATGGCTATGATTTTTGCAAAGAAATAAGAAAAACAAATAACACACCCATAATATTTTTAACAGCATGTGACGATGAGGTAAATATAGTTATGGGCCTTGATTTAGGTGGGGATGATTATATAACAAAGCCTTTTAGAGTTAGGGAATTAATATCTAGAATAAAAGCAGTTCTTAGAAGAAATAAAAAAGAAGAAGCACCTCAAAAAGTTTTAAAATACGGTGATTTAAGTATACATACTTTGGAAGCTAGAGTTTATAAAAATAATGAAGAAGTATTTTTAACTTCTGCTGAATACAAACTTTTATTAATTTTAATTAAAAATGAAAATATAGTTTTAAGCAGAAATCAAATTTTAGAAAAACTTTGGGATGTAACTTATGATTTTATAAATGATAATACACTTACAGTTTATATAAAACGTCTGAGAGAAAAAATAGAAGATGATTCAAGCACTCCAAAACATATTATAACAGTGAGAGGAATGGGCTATAAGTGGAAAGGATGTGAAGAGGATGATTAGGTATAATGTGGAGATGAAAAGTTTTATAAGGCGTTTTATTGCCTTATTTTTTATTGCTATTGTTTTTGGTGTAGCAACAACTTTTGTAAATTTAAAGATTATAAAAAGCAAAGTAGTAGAAAATAATCAAGCTATTGTGGGAAATATTTTATCCAAAAAACCTGAAATGGAAGATGAAATTATTGATATTATCACTCAAGGAAATTCAAAAGAAAATATGGATTTGGGGAAGGAAATTTTAGCAAAATACAATTATAAAGACAATATAAGTTTTGAAAATGAAGTCATTATAAATAAAAGTTTAAAAGAAATTTTAATTATAAATATTATTGTCATAAGCATATTGCTTATATTTTCTCTTTTATTGTCTTTAATTTATTTTAGAAAAATTTATAAAGATATTAAGGATATGACAGATTATGTTTACAACAGCTCCGAGGGACATTTTTACAATATGAAAAATAGAAACCAAGAAGGTCAAATAGGTCTTTTAAAAACAGAGCTTATAAAAATGACAAATATATTAAAGGAAAAGGTGGAACTTTTAAACAAAGAAAAAATATTTTTAAATGAAGCCATATCAGATATATCTCATCAACTGAAAACACCTATGACATCTTTAATAATTTTAAATGATTTAATGTATGAAGATTTGCCAAAGGAAACAAAAATAGAGTTTTTAGATAAAATAAAATCTCAGCTAAATCGTATGGAATGGCTTGTAAAAAGCATGTTGAAACTTTCAAAAGTGGAGGCGAAAGTTATAAATTTTGAGAAAAGGGAAGTAAAAATAAATGAACTTATAAAAAGAGCCATATCGCCAAGCTTAATACCAATGGAAATTAAAAATATAGAATTAAAAATAAAGGGCAATGAAAATGCCGTTTATAAAGGAGATATGAATTGGTCTAGTGAAGCCATTGTAAATATAATAAAAAACTGCGTGGAACACACTCCTCAGGGTGGAAAAATAGAAATTAGTTACGAAGAAAATCCTCTATACAGTGAAATTGTCATAAAAGATAATGGAGAAGGCATAGACGATAAAGATTTGCCGAACATATTTAAAAGATTTTACAAAGGCAAAAGCTCAAAAGAAGACAGCGTGGGAATTGGACTTGCCATGGCAAAATCCATAATAGAAAGCCAAAATGGAGATATTTATGTAAAAAGTGAAAAAAACAAAGGCAGCGAGTTTCATATAATTTTCCATAAAACCTATGGTGACTAATTTGTCACAAAAAGATTCACTTTAGTGTAAGGGTGAATATTTAAACTATAAATATAAAATAATTTAAAGACAAATAAAAGTTTATAGAAAAATAGGGAGGCAGAAATGGAAATTTTAAGAGTTGAAAACTTAAATAAAAGTTATGGAAAAGGTGAAGCCAAAGTAGAAGCTTTAAAAAATGTAAATTTATCAATAAATAAGGGGGAGTTTGTTGTCATAGTAGGTCCAAGTGGTAGCGGTAAAAGTACATTGCTACATTTAATTGGAGGAGTTGACAAGCCAACTTCAGGAAAAGTTTTTATAAATGATGTGGATATTTATAATTTAAAAGAAAAAGATTTATCTATATTTAGAAGAAGAAATGTGGGACTTATATATCAATTTTACAACTTAATCCCCGTCTTAAGTGCAAAGGAAAATATTTTGTTGCCAGCTGAACTTGATAATAGAAAAATAGATAAGGAATATTTAGATGACTTGTTAAATACTTTAGGACTTAAAGAAAGGGAAAATCATCTGCCAAATGAGCTAAGTGGAGGACAACAGCAAAGAACTTCTATAGGAAGAGCTTTAATAAACAGACCAGCCATAGTTTTAGCCGATGAACCAACGGGAAATTTAGATAGTAAAAACTCAAAGGAAATTATAGAATTATTAAAATTATCAGTTAAAAAATACAAACAAACATTGATTATGATAACTCACGATATAAATATAGCTCTGCAAGCGGACAGAGTTATAACAATAGAAGATGGAATTATAAAAAGTGATGAGGTGATATAAATGAATTTATATACAGCTCTTACAATTAGATATTTAAAAGAAAATAAAAAAAGAACAATAGTTACAATTATAGGAATTATATTATCTACTGCCTTAATTTGTGGTATAGGAAATATTTACAATAGTTTAATGGACTATCAAATTAGACAAACTATAAAAAGTAATGGGGATTTTCATGCCACATTTTATGATGTACAAAAGAAAGATTTAAGTAAAGTAACTAAGGTTGCAGGAATATCAAAATATGCATATAGTGAAAACTTAGATTTTGGAAAGTATAATAATGAAAAATCTTTATTAGATATAAAATCTTACGACAAAGAGGCTTTTGATGGATATCAAATTTCTTTAAAAGAAGGAAAACTTCCCACAAATAATAAAGAAATCGTACTTAGTGAAGACTCTTTTATACTTAGAAATAAAAAAATAGGAGATACAATTAGTCTTAATGTGGGCAAAAGAGTAACTGGTGAAGGCGATTCATTAACAGGTTCTTGGATAAGTGATGATGAAAAACTTATAGATACTCATAAAGAAGAATATAAAATCGTGGGTATAATAAATAAACCGGGATTTGAACTTGGCAGTCAAGTTACAACAGCTATAACTTATTTAGACATAAACACTATGAAAGATAAGGACAGTATTAATGTATCTATAAAATCAAATAAACCGAAGGAAATTTATGATATAGCAGCAGTTATTGCTAAAAATTTAGGGTGGAAAACTGAAAAATTATATGGAGATGAAGGTTCTTCTTATTATAATAATATATATCATAAAAACTTACATTTTAATGAACATTTATTAAGATTGCAAAGTGCTAGTGCTTACGACAATATCAATGAAGGTATTGATAAAATCATAATACTTGTTACTTCTTTAGTAATTATTTGTACCATAGCTACAGTATATAATGCTTTTTCCATATCTATTAGTGAACGTAAAAAACAATTTGGGATTTTAAACTCCATAGGAGCAACAAAAGCTCAGACTACAAAACTAGTATTAATGGAAGCTTTTATAGTAAGTGTTATAGGTATACCAATGGGACTGATTGCTGGAACTTTTGCCATAGATGTGGTGTTTAAAATAATAGGAAGTTTTTATAAAAGTTCAATAATAGGAGAGCTGGGATTAAGAGTAGTATATAGTCCAACAATTATTATATTAAGTGCAATAATTGTAATAATAACCATATTAATTTCAGCCATACTTCCAGCTATACAAGCAACTAAAATATCGCCTTTAGAAGCTATAAAAAATAGTTCTAATTTAAAAATAGGAAAAGTAAAAGGTTCAAAAATAGTAAGAGCTTTATTTAAAGCGGAAGGTGTTCTTGCATATAAAAACTTAAGAAGAAATAAAAAGAAATTTAGAATAACTTTATTCTCTCTTATTATAAGTGTGGTTATATTCATATCTTTCAGTGGATTTATGAATTTATTTATTAATGCTCAAAAAGTAAACTATGGACAACAAAATTACGATTTAAATTTATCTTCAAGTAGTGAAATGGATGAAAAGTCATTGGAAGAATTAAAAAATATTGATGGTGTAGACAGAGTGGTTGCAACAAATGATTATGGAATGGGAATTTATGTACCAGAAAATAAAATAAACAAAGAAAATGAAGATTTAATTAATGATAGTGGCTATTTTTCAATAGAGACAGTAGACAACAAAACTGTATATGATATAGTAAATTGTTCAACAAAATTGCCAGGCGATTTTGAAATAAGTAAAATAAATCTTAAAGAAGGTAGTTTTGATAAAAAAGAAGCTATAAAAGAAAATGGAGTAATACTTGTAAGAAAAAGTTATTATGAAGAACCAGGTAAAAAGTATGAACTTGAATTAACCAATTATAAAGTTGGAGATACAGTTAAAGCTTATACTATAGAATATGATGGAGAAAAAGAATTAAAAAAAGAAATTGACCTTAGAATTATGGGTATAACGGATGATATGCCAATAGGTAATGATCAGTATAATTCTATGGGATTAGATTTTATAACTTATGATGAAGTAGGGAAAAAGTTTGGATTAGATGCAAGCACTACGGGTCTTTATATTAATACAAATGGAGATGAAGATGCAAGAAACTTAGTAAAAGATATTGCAAATCAATATGGTTATGATGTAACAGATAAAATGGAAGAAATAAAATCAATGGAAGATACACTTATGGTAATGCAAATATTTGTTTATGGATTTGTTACAGTAATTTCCTTAGTAAGCATGACAAATATAATAAATACCATAAGTACAAATATAAACTTAAGAAAAAGAGAATTGGCAATAATTAAATCCATAGGAGTAACACCTAAAGGATTTAACAAAATGATTTATTTAGAAAGCTTTTTATATGGAGCGCTAGCACTGTTATACGGTATTCCTATAGGTGTGGGACTTATATATGTGATGAGCAAGATTTTGGGAGAAGTTATTAATGTTGGAATGATAATTCCATATAATGCTATCATTATATGTATAGTAGGCGTATTTTTAATAACTTTCATAGCATCATATATTCCAATGAAAAAAATAAACAAAGAAAATATTATAGAAAACATTAGACAAGAAAGTATTTAAATAACAAAAAAGAAAGCTAAATTTTAGCTTTCTTTTTTGTTATTTAAAAGGATTTTTTGAAATACTAATTAAATCAGATGTTTTAATTTGAGAAGATGTATGTTCATAAGATTTTTTTGCTTTATTTTTATCTAAATGACTTGCTTTATTTAAATCAAAGGTCTTATCTAAAGGTATAATCTCAAATATGTATTTAGAAGTTTGATTGTTGTAATATTTATTTAACCAAGTGGGAATACAGCATACTTTAGTAATTGTTGTTTTATTATCTTTATGATTTTTGCTAATATCTATATTTATAATTAAGCCATCTTCATCATACATACTAAAATCTTCTCTTCTTTGATTTGATAAAAAGTTTCCAAGGGAGTAAGCAACAATAGTCTCATGATTGTTATCACTGGATTTTATAGTAGTTACAGGTTGTATAACATGGGGATGAGATCCTATAATAATATCTACACCAGCATTGCAAAGTTTTTGAGAAAGTTGTTGTTGGAAGTCATTTTCATTTAAATGATATTTATTTCCCCAGTGTAAATAAACTACTTTTAAATCTGCATCTGACATTTTATTCAAAGTGGAATTTATACTTTCAAAGGCGCTATCCACATTGTTATCATTAAAAACATTTATTTTATTTTTATAATTGTTAGAAACTTGAGAGTTATTTAAATATAAGTTATCATTTTTTATTTCTCCAAAGGTAAAAGATGTTATGCCTATGTTTATGTTGTTTATTTTTTTTATTATAAATTTCTTATCCTTATAATTTTGTCTTGTGCCAATTACATCTAAATTGTTCTTTTTTAAAGTATAAAGTGTATTTTTTATACTTAAATCACCTTTATCATAAGCATGATTATTTGCTGTTGATATTAAATCAAAACCAGCATACTTTAGAGCATCAGCCAACTCATCAGGAGAATTAAATTTTGGATAAGAACTGTATTTATATATGTCATTTCCTGTTAATGTAGTCTCCAAATTTGCCATGGAATAATCGGCTTTTTCTATGTATTTTTTCACATATTTAAAATTATTTTTAAAATCATAAGATTTTGTAGAAGCGTTGTATTGGGCATTTAACTGTGAATTATATATCATAATATCCCCCACAGCTAAAATAGAAGCTTTGCTAACTTTTTTATTTGGATTTTTTTTATTTTTAATTTCAATTTTGGAAGAAAATTTTGCTGCTTCTTGAACTTTATCTTTAGAAAATAGATTTGTTTTATTTATATTAACATAAGAGAAAGATCCCATTATAAATATACTTAAAATAAAACAAATAAAAAAATTTTTTCTACTTTTATTTTTATTATTATAAAACATTTTTCACACTCCTTTTTTATAAAATAACCATATAATTTTATGTTAGTCATAAAATAGAAAAATTTAATTAAAAGTTTTAATTTGTATATTTAAGGGTGTTTTGGGAAATAATTAAATTTAAATAAAATACAATAATATAAATTAAACCTCAAATAAAAAAAGACCTAAAATTTCATAGGTCTTTTTTTATAATATGCAAAGTTTATTTAAATGGATTATCAACAACTTTTATAAGATCTGAAGTATCTATTAAAGAAGACGTATTATTATAAGATTGAGATACATTAGCTTCATTTAAATTGCTTATGGAATCTAAATCTTTTTTATCTTCTATTGGAATAATTTCGTAAACATCTTTAGAGCCGTTGTTGTATTTATTCACCCAAGTAGGTATACAAGTTACTTTTTCTACCTTAGCATCATCTTCATTGCTTTTTTTACTTATTTCAAAGTCAACCATTAAGCCATCTTCACTGTAAGCACCCACACTTTCTCTTCTTTGATTTGATATGTAATTTCCAAGAGAATAAACAACTACACATTCATTTTTACCATCAGTTGATGTTATAGTTTCAACAGGTTCAACAACATGAGGGTGAGAACCAATTATTATATCTACGCCAGCATCACAAAGTTTTTGTGCCAGTTTATTTTGAAAATCTATTTCGCTTCTAGTGTATTCTATACCCCAGTGTAAAATTACTATTTGAATATCTGTATCTTTCATTTTATCTAAAGTGGCAGAAATTGTTTTATAAGCATTATCTACATTGGAAGAATCGAAAACGTTCATTTTATCGCCACTTTCTTTAGATACCTTAATACCGTTTAAATATTTTGTACCGTCTTTTATATCTCCATAAGAATAAGAAGTAAATCCAACTTTAATATTATTAATATCTTTAATTAAATAATCATTATCACTTTCTTTTTCTCTAGTTCCAACAGTGTCAAATCCTTTTTTCTTTAAAACTTCCAGCGTTCTAGAAACACCTAAACCACCTTTGTCATAGCTGTGATTATTAATTGTTGATAATAAATCAAAACCAGCATTTTTTAGAGCGTCAGCCAATTCATCAGGTGAATTAAACATGGGATAAGAACTGTATTTGTAAACATCATTACCTGCTAAAGTCGTTTCTAAGTTTGCCAAGCTATAATCAGCTTTTTCAATATATTTTTTTACATATTTAAAATTATTATCGAAATTATAAGTTTTTGTAGAAGCATTGTACTGGGCTTTTAGTTGAGGTGTATGAACCATAATATCTCCTGCGGCAAGAATTGAAGCAGTATAAGTTTCAACTTTCTCATTCTGTTCATTAAAAGTAGAAACAATATTTTTATTCTCATTTGGATCTTCATTATTTGTCTTATTATTGTTCTTAAAAGCAAAAACTCCCCCAAATATAAGAACAACAACAAGACAAAGTAGCGCTACTTTATTGTAGTTTAATCTCCTTTTTTTTGAATTTTTTGTTTTTGACATAAAATTTCTCCCCTTTTTAAAAATTTCTATATTTTACCATATATATATCGTATATATATTGAAGTAAATTATCAATTCTAAAAAAATATTTGTATATAAGGGAAATACATTGACCATAATTTCATAATAAAAATAAATAGGTGAAAAGATGAATAATATTGAAAAAGGTAAATTAGGAGAAGAAATAGCAGCAAAGTATATTGTTTCTAAAGGTGGAAAGATAATTGAACGAAATTACAAAATAAAAATTGGCGAAGTGGATTTAATTGTTTTAATAAATGGAGAACTTGTTTTTGTGGAAGTAAAAAGTAGAAGTAATATAAATTATGGATATCCTTCAGAAGCAGTAAATTATAAGAAAAAACAAAAAATAACTAATGTAGCCAAGTATTATATTTTAAATAATTGTCTAGACAATATATCCATAAGATTTGATGTTATTGAAGTTTATTTAAAAAGTAAAAAAATAAATCATATAGTCAATGCTTTTTAGAAAGGAAGAAAATGTTAAGTATAATTAATTCAAACAATTTAATAGGTATAGAAAGTTTTTTAGTTAAGGTGGAAATAGACATAAGTAGAGGAATACCTGCATTTAATATTGTAGGACTACCGAGTACAGAGGTAAGAGAAGCTAGGGAGAGAGTAAAGTCAGCTGTAATTAATGCAGGTTATGATTTTCCAAACTCACGAATAGTTATCAATTTATCTCCAGCAGATATGAGAAAAGAAGGTTCTTTTTTAGATTTACCCATGAGTGTGGGAATTCTTAGAAAATACATAAACAAAAAAGACTCTTATTTAGATGAAAGTATATTTGTAGGTGAACTATCTTTAGATGGTCATTTGAGGAAGGTTAAAGGCATTTTACCTTTAGTTATTGGTGCAAAAAAAGAAAAGTTCAAAAGAATATTTATTCCTTATGATAACTTTAATGAAAGTAATTTTATTGATGGAATAGATATAATTCCTATAAAAAATTTAAATGAATGTATTAATTATTTAAATGGCAAAGAAGAAATAAATAATAATTATAAGGAATTAGAAATAAATAATATGACAATGGATTATAATGAAGATTTTCAGGATGTAAAGGGGAATTATTTTGTAAAAAGAGCAAGTGAAATAGCTGCTGCAGGAAATCATAATCTTATGATGGTAGGACCTCCAGGCTCAGGTAAAACAATGATAGCAAAGCGTATTAGAACCATACTTCCTAAATTAAGTAAAGAAGAAGTTATAGAAATAAGTAAAATTTATAGCATAGCAGGTATGTTAGATGAAAAATTTGGAATTGTAAATCAAAGACCATTCAGATCACCTCACCACAGTACAACTATACAATCTTTAGTAGGGGGAGGATATAATTCTAAGCCGGGAGAAATAGTTTTAGCTCACAGGGGAGTTTTGTTTTTAGATGAAATAGGAGAATTTCATAGAAATACTTTAGAAAGTCTAAGACAGCCCATGGAAGACAGATATGTCAATATAAGTCGTTTAAAATACAGTGTAAAATATCCTTGCAATATGTTAGTTATAGGTGCTATGAATCCTTGTCCATGTGGATATTATATGTCAAATAAAGAATGTCGATGCAGACCTTACGATATAAATAGATATAAAAATAAATTATCAGGACCTCTTTTAGATAGATTTGATTTATTTGTGGAAGTGGGAGAAATTTCTTATAGTGAACTCAACAAAAAGTGCCAAGGTGAAAAATCACAAGACATAAGAAAAAGAGTAGAAAAAGCCAGAAAAATACAAAAATCAAGATTTGAAAATAAAAATATATACACAAATAATGAAATGACATCAAAAGATATAGATAAATATTGTGTCTTAGATGATAAGAGCAGAGAAATTACTAATAAAATTTTTGATAAATATAAATTAAGCAATAGAAGTTATACAAAATTAATAAAAATATCGAGAACCATAGCTGATTTGGAAGGTGAAGAAAAAATAAATTCAAATAATATAATGGAAGCTTTTTCATTTAGAAAAGCTTATTATGATTATTTTAGATAGGAGAAAAAAATGGAGAAAAAGGATATTTATTTAGGGATTGATTCAATAAAAGGAATAAGTAGCATAACTCTTGGTAAAATAATAGATGAAGTAGGCACTGTGGAGGACATTATAAATCTTAAGGAAAAAGATATATATAATTTAAAAAATATAAGTTTAAATATTAAAGAAAATTTAGTAAAATATATTAGTCATTTCAATTTAAATGAAATTAAGGAAAAATTATATAAAAACTCTATTGAGTATATTTGTATAGAAGATGAAGAATATCCAAATAAACTTAGAAATATTTATAATCCTCCTTTAGTATTATTTTATAAAGGAGATTTATCCATAATAAATAATAATTTAAACATAGCAATGGTTGGCTCTAGAAAACCTACACCTTACGGAATTGATTGTGCACAGAAAATAAGCTATGAATTATCACAAAGAAATATTAACATAATTAGTGGGTTGGCCTTTGGTATAGACTCATGTTCTCACAGAGGATGTATGAAGGGAAATGGAAAAACTATTGCAGTTTTAGCATCTTCTCTAGAAAATATAACACCAAGGAGCAATGAAAAGCTAGCTAATGAAATATTAGAAGATGGAGGGTTACTTATATCAGAATATAATGTGGGGCATATAGTAACTCGTGGATGCTTTCCATCTAGAAATAGAATATTAAGTGGTATAAGTGATGGCATAATTGTTGTTGAAGCTGCACAAAAAAGTGGAGCTTTAATTACAGCAGATTTAGGTATGGAGCAAGGAAAAAATATTTTTGCAATACCTGGAAATATTTATTCTGATATGAGTAGAGGTTGTCATAAAATAATAAAAGAAGGAGCCAAATTAGTAGAAAATATTGAAGATATTTTAGAAGAATATAATAATAGTGCTTTTAATAATAATGAAATTAGTATAGAATATGATATTAAAGGTCTAAGTGATGAATCCAAAAAAATAATGGAAGCTATAAAAAGACAAGGTATCTTGCAAATTGATGAAATTTGTGATAATACTGATATGGACATAAAAATTGTAAATTCCATAATAAATGAATTATTATTAAAAGACTTAGTTGTTGAAATGAATAATAAAATGTATAGTATAAATTAAATAAAAATAAGGGTGGGGGTGTAACAATGGCAAAAACATTAGTAATTGTGGAATCGCCTGCAAAAGCTAAAACAATTGAAAAATTCTTAGGAAAGAGCCATTATACTGTAAAAGCATCAGTAGGTCATGTGAGAGATTTACCTAAAAGTACTTTAGGTGTTGATATAGATAATAATTTTGAACCAAGATATATTAACATAAGAGGTAAAGGTGACTTAATAAAAGAACTAAAGAAAGAAGCTAAAAAGGCCAAAAGGGTATATCTAGCAACGGACCCCGATAGAGAAGGGGAAGCTATATCTTGGCATTTAGCTTATATTTTAGGTATAGATGAAAATGACGAATGCAGAATTGAATTTAATGAAATAACAAAAGATGCTATCAAAAAAGCTATAAAAAATCCAAGAAATATAGATTTAAAATTAGTAGATGCTCAACAAGCAAGAAGAGTACTTGATAGATTACTTGGTTATCAAATAAGTCCAATACTTTGGGCAAAAGTTAGAAAAGGGCTTAGTGCTGGTAGGGTACAATCAGTTACAACTAAGCTAATATGCGAAAGAGAAAGAGAAATTAATGATTTTGTACCAAAGGAATATTGGAGTCTAGAAATAGAAGGCAAAACTAAAGATAATGAAAATATAACTTTTAAATTTATTTCTTATAATAATGAGAAAATAGAATTAAATAATGAAGAAGAAGTTAATCATATTTTAGAAAATATAAAAAATGAAAAACTTGTAGTTGAAAAAATAGAATCAAAAACAAGAAGAAAATCAGCACCAAAGCCATTTACAACTAGTATGCTTCAACAAGAAGCAGCCAATAAATTATCTTTTACAACTAAAAAGACAATGATGGTAGCTCAAGAATTATATGAAGGCGTTGATATTGAAGGTGAAGGAACTGTAGGTCTTATATCTTATATAAGAACTGATTCAAAGAGAATATCTGATGAAGCTAAAGAAAAAGCTAAAACATACATAATAGATGATTTAGGTGAAAAATACTACAAAGAACATAAAGAAAAGAAAGACAATAAAGAAAAGAAAAAAGTTCAAGATGCCCATGAGGCCATTAGACCAACTTCTGTATTTAGAACACCAGATAGTATAAAAAGTTCTCTAAGTAGAGATCAATTTAAACTTTATAACTTAATATGGAGAAGATTTGTAGCAAGTCAAATGGAAGATTCACTATTTGATGTCTTAACTGTAGATTGCAAAATAGGAAATGCTCTATTTAGAGCTAGTGGATCTGTTATGAAATTTGATGGTTATACTAAAGTATATAATTTCACGGAAAGACAAGACAAAATACTTCCTCCAATAGCCGAAAATGATGAATTAGAAGTAAATAAGTTTTTACCAAATCAACATTTTACTCAGCCACCTGCAAGATATACAGAGGCTAGTTTAGTAAAAACACTAGAAGAACTTGGGATAGGTAGACCTAGTACGTATGCGCCAACTATAACAACTATTTTAAATAGAGGTTATGTGGAAAAAGAAGGTACAAGCCTACATCCAACAGAGCTTGGTATGATTGTTACTGATATTTTAGATATAAACTTCCAAAAATTTATTGATGTGGACTTTACTGTTCAAATGGAAAGTAAACTAGATGAAATTGAAGAAGGCGATATTCAATGGAAAGATGTTGTTGGTGAGTTTTACGAACCACTTAGAGAAGCAATAAAAGAAGCAAATGAAAAAATCGAAAAGATAAATATGGACGAAGAAACTGATGAAATTTGTGAAGAATGTGGATCTAATATGGTTATAAAATATGGCAGATTTGGTAAATTTATGGCCTGCAAAAATTATCCAGAGTGTAAAAATACTAAACCGTTAGTCAATAAAATTGGTGTTAAATGTCCAAAATGTAAAGATGGAGAAATTATTTTAAGAAAATCTAAAAAAGGTAAGGCCTTTTATGGATGTTCAAATTATCCAGAATGTGACTTTATAAGCTGGAATAAACCAACGGGAGAAGTATGCAAAGAATGTGGATCTTATATGGTAGAAAAACGTACTAAAAGTGAAGCAAAAGAAGTATGCTCTAACAAGGAATGCAAAGCGGAAGGTAGAATTTTAGAGTAAGATTTTGGAAATTACAGAATATTTAGAAAAATAACAACAATTTATTGTTATGTATGCTAATTTATGTTAGAATAAATTAGGAAAACGTAAGCAAATAACTAAGAAATTAGAGAATATAAAATTCTTGAAACCTTAAACTTTGTTAAGGAGATGATTAAATGGCAAGTGAAGTATTACAAAAGACAAGAAAGATTAATAAGACTCTTCAAACAAGCGGAGGTAGTAGTGTATCATTTAATTTATTAGCAGAAACTCTAGGAGAAGTACTAGGAGCTAATATATATGTAATTAGTGCAAAAGGAAAAGTATTAGGTCTTTACTTAACAGATGTACAAGATAGTTCTGTTATAGAAGATGAAGAAACTAAGTTACAAGTTTTCCCACAAGCATATACACAAAGTGTCTTAAAAATAAATGAAACATTAGAAAATTTAACTGGAGAAAAAGTATTAGAAGTATTTCCATATGAGCAAGGAAGACTAGAAAAATATACGACTATTGTTCCCATCTTAGGAAGCGGACAAAGACTTGGAACACTAGTAGTATCAAGATATAATGATAAATTTACAGATGATGATTTAGTAATATCTGAGTACAGTGCTACAGTTATAGGTATGGAAATTTTAAGAGGTTTAAGTGAAGAGATGGAAGTGGAAATGAGAAAAACTGCTGTTGTTCAAATGGCAATAGGAACTCTATCTTACTCAGAACTTGAAGCTGTAGAACATATATTTAAAGAATTAGAAGGTAATGAAGGATTACTTGTGGCAAGTAGAATAGCTGATAGAGTAGGTATTACGAGGTCGGTAATAGTTAATGCTCTTAGAAAATTTGAAAGTGCAGGAGTAATAGAATCAAGATCTCTAGGTATGAAAGGGACTCATATAAAAATTCTTAATGACAAATTAATACCAGAGCTTAAAAAAGTAAGAAGTAATTATTAATAAAAAAGGTATCTTTATAAAGATACCTTTTTAAATTATAATTGGAGATAGTAGTATGTTTACAATAATGATAATAGACGATAATGTGCAACTTCAAAATGAAATTGGAAATTTATTAATCGTAAATGGTTATGGAGTTTTAAAACCAAAAGATTTTAATAATATACCTAAAATAGTAAAAGAAGACAACCCGGATTTAATATTATTAGATATAAATCTTCCAAATGATGATGGATTTAAAATATGTACAGAGATACGTAGCTTTTCAAAGATACCTATAATTTTTATAACAAGTAGAAATACAAATATAGATGAGCTTATGGCAATAACCTTAGGCGGAGACGACTTTATAACAAAACCTTATAATACTCAAATTCTTTTAGCTAGAATTAATGCACTTATTAAAAGAGCTTATCCTAATAATTCCAACTTAGACGTAATTGAACATAATGGTTTTAAGTTAAATATTTTATCAAGTACTATTGAGTATAATGGCAATAGTGAAGAACTTACAAAAAATGAAATGAAAATATTGTACTACTTATTAATAAATAAAGGAAAGATAGTATCTAGAGCAGCGATTATGGAATACTTATGGGATAGTTCTATGTTTGTAAATGATAATACTCTTACAGTAAATATAACAAGAATAAGAAATAAAATTGAAGAAATAGGATTAAAGGATTTTATTAAAACTAAAAGAGGACAAGGTTATATAATATGATTTTTAAAGAGTATCTAAAATATAATATAGCAAATATATTGTTAAATATAATATCTTTAATATTTTTGGAAGTATTTCTTTTAAGTATAGGTAATGAATTAAAACCATTAGTAATTATAGCTATAATTTGGATATGTGTTTTATTTAGTTATTTGATTATGGCATATATAAAAAGAAAAAATCATTTTAAATTTGTAGAAAAGTGTATATGCAATATAGATAAAAAATATTTAATAAGTGAGGTATTAGATGTACCACCTTTTATTGAAGCAAAGCCCTATTATTTTCTTTTGAAAAAATCAAGTAAAGCAATGAGGGAAGAGATTAATAAGGAAAAACTAAGATTACAGGATTATAAAGAGTATATAGAACAATGGATTCATGAAGTAAAAACACCAATTTCTCTTATTAAATTAATTGAAGAAAATAATAGAAATGATAAAAGTTCAGCAATACTTATGCAATTGGAAGAAATAGATAGATATGTAGAACAAGCTTTATTTTATGCAAGAAGCGAGTATGTTGATAAAGATTATCTTATAAAGGAGATAAGTCTTAAAAGTTGTGTAAATAATGTTATTACAAGAAATAAGCAAGGATTTATTTTAAATAATATTGATATAGAAATTGAAAATATAGATACAGATGTATATTGTGATAGTAAATGGCTTGAATTTATTTTACACCAGATAATAGTAAATTCTATAAAGTATAGAAATAACATAAATCCAAAAGTTAAGATATATTTACAAGAAATTAAAAATGGGACTAAATTGATTATTGAGGATAATGGTATTGGAATTCCTAAAAATGAAATAGACAGAGTATTTGAAAAAGGATTTACAGGAAATCTAGGTCGTATAAACAGTAAATCTACAGGAATTGGATTATATTTGTGTAAAAAATTATGTGATAAATTAGGAATATTAATAGGCATAGAATCAGAAATAGATACTTATACAAAAGTTAGTATTATTTTCCCTAGTGGAAGTTTTTGTAAGTTCTAAGTTAACAATGTGACAATATTGTCACCTAAAAGTAAGATTAAATCGAATCTAGTATGGAACATATAAGTTAAAATATCTTTGAGGTGATAATAATGAATGAAGTATTAAAAATAGACAATATTGAAAAATACTATGGCAATAAAGGTAATATAGTTAAAGCAGTTGATGGAATAAGCTTTAATGTTAAAAAAGGTGAATTTGTAGGAGTAATGGGACCATCAGGGTCAGGAAAGACAACTTTATTAAACTTGATAGCTACAATTGATGATGTAAGTTCAGGAAATATTTATTTGGATGGAAAAGATTTAACTGAAATAAACCAGAAAAAAATAGCAAAGTTTAGAAGAGAAAATTTAGGTTTTATATTCCAAGATTTTAATTTATTAGATACATTGACTATACATGAAAATATAGCTTTAGCACTAACTATAAATAAAACTAAAAAGAGTGAGATAGACAATAAAGTAATAAATATAGCAAAAGAACTAGGAATAGAAGAATTACTCTCAAAATATCCTTATGAGGTATCAGGTGGACAAAAACAAAGAACTGCATGTGCAAGGGCATTAGTAACCAATCCTAAACTTATATTAGCAGATGAACCAACAGGTGCATTAGATTCAAAAGCAGCTCAAATGTTAATAGAAATGATATCAAATTTAAATAGGAATTTAGAGGCAACAATATTAATGGTAACTCATGATTCATTTACAGCGAGCTATTGTGATAGGATATTATTTATTAAGGATGGCAAAATCTTTACAGAGTTAGTAAGAGGAACAAATACAAGACGACAGTTTTTCAATAAAATTTTAGATGTAGTAGCTTTGTTAGGTGGTGATGTTAGAGATGTACGCTCAGCTAGCCAAAACTAATATAAGAAAAGCTATTAAAGATTATTTGATTTATTTTATAACTATAACAATATGTGTTAGTTTATTTTATGCAATTACATCACTGTCTAGTTCAAGTTATGAATTAATAACAGAAGAATCTTATAATTTTAGAAATTTAAAATTAATATTACAGTATTCAACTTATGTAATTACAGCAATTCTTATCTTGCTTGTGGCATATGTTAATAAATATATGATAGGAAGGCGTAAAAGAGAATTTGCTACATATGTATTGCTTGGGGCAGAACAAAACAGCATATCAATGATGTTTTTTATTGAAACAATTGTAGTAGGCGTTTTAGCTATAATAGCAGGAATATTTGTAGGAACTTTATTTTCTCAAGTAATTACAGCAATGGTGTTAATAAGTGCAAAGCAGGAAGTAGTTTTTAGTATAAAGTTGTATTTAGATACAGTGGCAATTACATTTATATTTTTTATATCTATGTTTTGTATAATCGGACTTTATAATATTATAGTTTTAAGAAAAATAAAGCTTATAGATATGTTAAATGCACACAAACAAGTAGAATTTCAATTTAAAAGAAGTAAGAAAGTATACATATCAATATTTGTAGTATCAATAATTATGTATATTATTAGTGGCAGTTATACTGTTAAATTAATAAATTCAGAGATTGATTATAGTGTAAAATCATTGATGT
>USRS01000044.1 GCA_900557165.1 uncultured Clostridium sp. | reverse complement strand
ATTTACTTCTTCAACTGTGGCATCTTTTTTCAATATACAAACCAAATCAACTAATGATACTGTTGGTGTTGGAACTCTTACAGCAAAGCCATTTAATTTCCCTTCTAATTGTGGTAAAACCTTGGCAACGGCTTTTGCTGCTCCTGTTGTAGTAGGAATCATGGATTCTCCAGCTGCTCTTGCTCTTCTTAAATCTTTATGACTTTTATCTAGTATTCTTTGGTCATTAGTATATGCATGTATAGTAGTCATAAGACCTTCTTCTATTCCAAATTCCTTATCTAATACTTTTGCAAAAGGTGCCAAGCAATTTGTAGTACATGAAGCATTTGAAATTATATTATGTATATCTTTATCATACTCTTCTTCATTTACACCCATAACTATAGTTTTATCTTCATTTTTACCTGGAGCAGTTATAATTACTTTTTCAGCTCCATTTTCTAAATGTTTTAAACAGTCTTCTCTTTTTACAAATTTACCTGTTGATTCTATAACAAGTTTTACACCATAATCTTTCCATGGTATTTCACCTGGATTATCATGTCTAAGTATTTTTATTTCATCGTTATTTATAACTATTGTATTTTCATCTTTAACCTTTACATTACCTTTAAATATTCCATAACAAGAATCATATTTAAATAAATGAGCTAAAGTTTTAGCATCTGCCTTTGCATTTATTGCAACTATTTCAAAACTATCCCTTGGATTTTCCTCTACTATTCTAAGTACATTTCTTCCTATTCTTCCAAACCCGTTTATTCCTACTTTTATCTTCAAGCTAATTCCTCCCATATACTATAAAATTTATTTAGAGTACACCAAATTTTATGTATCTAGCTGAAATTATTTTTATATTATTTAATGTATACTGTTTTCATGATTATTTTTATTTTTAAATTTATTTAGTGTATTATATTTTAAATATAGTGTACACCATATATTTTTATAGTACAATACTTTTTTTATAAATTCAACATATTTTTATTTTCTAAGTATATATAGCCTCTTAAATGAATCGTGTTTTTATAAATCATAGTTTTATTTTTTTATCATATAAATTTATAAGGGATTAATGTAATTTGAGGAGTGATAAAATGAAAATAAATCAAAATCAATATATAAATAAATCTAGATTTACAAGTGCCAAAGAAAACTTAACCTCTCCCTTTGAATTTGAGCATGTATCTGATATTTCTAATGGATATATACAAAGTAAAAACTTTTCATTATTCAATGGAGTTAGTGATGATATGTATTGTGGTGGTAATAGTACTTTTGAATATGCTTATTTTTTATTATCTAACCCTATTAAATCTAAAATTAATATTTATGTTAAAAACAGTATAATAACAAATCACTCCCACAGTCCACTTATTATTAAAATTTATTATTGTGTTGAAGACATTGTAGGCAAAATTGAAAGTTCCAACTTTTTCTGTATAAGTAATTCAAACTCCTCTGGAACTATACCTCAGGGAAAAATTTTCTTTGGCAATGAATTGGATAAAATTTATGGAGTTTATGGTCAAAATTTAATAGTACCTTCTTATAATTCATATAATTTAAATGAAAATGGCAGTATAGTAATTTCATCAGGTTTTAGTTATTTGTTTGAAGTTATACCTATAAATAGTGATATAACTTCAAATTTTGTAATGTCCTTTTCATGGTGGGAAGAATCTATTTCATCTTACTTTTAATAAAAACTTTTCTATAAATTATAAGCTAAACCTTTATCTTCTCTTAATATTAGATTTCCTTTCTTATAATCAAAATTGAATATATACTTTACTTCATCGATGGGAGAAGAATTATTTTCACTTATGCAAACAATATTTTCATCTATATTTATTTTGCTTTTGATAACTTCACACGCTTTAAATCCTATATCTATACCTGTACACTCGTGACCATGAAATTTAACTATTTATTCCCATAATAAATTATTCATTTACTCCACCATTTTCTTGATTCATTCTTACTTTTGCTGCATTTGCATGGGCATAAAGTCCTTCATCCATTGCCAAATCATAAGCCACAGGAGCCAATAAATCTACTGCTCCTTTACTTAATCTTTGCGTTGTACATGTTTTTATAAATGTTCCAACCCATACTCCTCCTGTATATCTGGATGCTCTAAGTGTAGGTAAAGTATGATTTGTACCAGATACATAATCGCCAAATACTTCTGCTGAATATTGACCTATAAATAAAGAACCGTAATTAGTTAATTTATCAATAATTTCGTCAGTATTTTTTACATTTAACTCCAAGTGCTCTGGTGCATATTTATTACTAAGCTTAACTGCCTCTTGCAAATTATCTACTAATATAATTTCACCATTATTATTCCATGATAAAGACGCTATATCCTTAGTTGGAAGATCTACTAAAATTTCATTTACTTTCTTATTTACTTCCTTTGCCAAAGTTTTATCTGTTGTAATCAAAATACCCCTAGCATTATAGTCATGTTCACACTGTGCTAATACATCTGCTGCTATATAAGAAGGATTCGCACTTTCATCTGCAATTATTAAAACTTCACTAGGTCCTGCTACAAAATCTATTCCAACTTTTCCATAACACTGTCTTTTAGCTTCAGTTACATATTTGTTTCCTGGTCCAACTATTATATCTACAGGTTTTATGCTATCTGTTCCATAAGCAAAAGCCCCTATAGCTTGAACTCCTCCCACAGCATATATTTCATCTGCACCTGCTATATCCATGGCTACTAAAGTTTTCGGATTTATGTATTCACTATCTTTCATCGCTGGTGAACAGGCACAAATTCTTTTTACTCCAGCAATTTTTGCTGGTATTATAAGCATTAAAGCTGTAGAAAATAAAGGATAACTTCCTCCCGGAACATAAGCTAATGCTGATTCTATGGGAATATGCTTTTGCCCTAAAGTAACTCCTGGATATATATCTTTTTCAAACTCATTATTAAAACTATTTTTTTGAGCTTTTGCAAATTCTTCTATATTTTTTGCTGCAATCTTTAAATCCTCTATAAATTTCACATCTACTTGCTTATATGCTTTTACAATTTCATCCCTAGTTACTCTAAAGTTTTCCCTAGGATTTTTATCAAACAATAAATTATATTTTTTTACACCTATATCTTTATTAAATCTTATTTCTTCTAATATTTCACCTACTTGAGTTTGTAGTGTTTTTTCAATTTCCATATGCTTAAATAAAGATTTTTTCAAAATTTCCATAGTAATTCCCCCCTTTTATACTATATAGCAATTTAATTATCCCTTTTCTTCTATTTAAAATAAATCCTATATATCTTTTTTTTATATGTCAATCATAATAATAAAATTAGCAAAAACACCTTTAACTTATTTAAATTAAAGGTGCTTTTTATTTTTAAATTTCTTTTGCTATTAAATCTCCCATTTCTTTAGTTGTCACAACTATTCCTTTTTCATTGTAAATATCTTTTGTTCTATATCCTTTATCTAAAGCTTTTTTCACTGCTTTTTCAATGTCTTTAGCTTCTTCTTCTAAATCAAAGGAATATCTAAGCATCATGGCTACAGATAAAATTGTAGCTATAGGATTTACAATATTTTTTCCTGCTATATCTGGAGCACTTCCATGTATTGGCTCATACATTCCAAATTTATCACTTCTTAAAGATGCCGATGGCAACATTCCTATGGAACCTGTAATTATAGATGCTTCATCAGATAATATATCTCCAAAAATATTATTAGTTACTATTACATCAAATTGACTAGGATCCTTTATTAACTGCATAGCTGCATTATCTACATACATAAAGTTAAGTTCTATATCTTTATAATCTTTACTTAAATCTTTAATTACTTTTCTCCAAAGCTTAGAACTATCAAGAACATTAGCTTTATCTACACAAGTTAATTTTTTATTTCTTAATCTGGCTGTTTCAAAGGCTTTTATGGCAATCCTTCTAATTTCATTTTCATTGTATTGTTCCACATCATAAGCCGTCTCCACATTATCTATTATTTGAGTTTTTCGCTTACCAAAATAAATCCCACCAGTTAGTTCTCTTACAACTACAAAGTCTATTCCTTTTTGTACAATATCACTTCTAAGAGGTGAAGATTCTTTTATACTCTCATTAATTGTTGCTGGTCTTAAGTTGGCAAATAAACCAAGTTCTGATCTAAGTGCAAGAAGTCCTTTTTCTGGTCTTATTGCAGGGTCAATATTATCCCACAAAGGACCTCCAACAGCTCCTAAAAGTACTGCATCACTTTCTTTACATATTTTTAAAGTTTTTTGTGGAAGTGGAACTCCTTCTTTATCTATTGCTATACCACCTACAAGCACTTCTTTTAATTCAAATTTATGATTATGTTTTTCTTCTATTTTTCTTAATATTTTTATTCCTTCATTTATAATTTCCTGCCCTACGCCATCACCTTTTATAACTGCTATTTTAAAATCCATATATTATCCCCCAAATAATAATTTATATTTTACAATTCATTTTTTTCAATTGATTTTATTAAACCACCTTTTGAAATAATATTTTGCATAAACTCTGGAAAAGGCTCTGCTCTATATTCTTCATTTTTACTTATATTTTTTATAATTCCACTCCTAAAATCTATTTCTAATTTATCTCCTGGTTCTATTTTTTGAGCTGCTTCTTCACATTCAAGAATTGGTAGACCTATATTAATAGAGTTTCTATAAAAAATTCTTGCAAAGGTAGATGCTATTACACAAGATATGCCACTCATCTTTATGGCTATTGGAGCATGCTCTCTAGATGAACCACATCCAAAGTTTTTCTTTGCAACAATTATATCTCCTTTGTTAACATTCTTTACAAAATCTTTATCAATATCTTCCATACAATGAGATGATAATTCATTTTCGTCAGAAGTATTTAAATATCTAGCTGGTATTATTACATCTGTATCTATATTATCTCCATACTTAAAAACTTTTCCACTCACTAACATACTACTTCCTCCTCTGTTTTTTCACATACTTCTTTTGGTGAAGATATTTTCCCAGTTATAGCAGATGCTGCCGCAACAGCTGGACTAGCTAAATAAACTTCAGATTTTACATGACCCATTCGTCCTACAAAATTTCTATTTGTTGTTGAGACCGCTTTTTCTCCTTCTCCTAAAATTCCCATATGACCTCCAAGACATGGTCCACATGTTGGTGTTGATATAGCAGCTCCTGCTTTTACAAGTTCAGATATATATCCTTTTTCTATAGCTTCTAAATATATGCTTTGTGTTCCTGGAATCACTATACATCTAACATTATTTGCTACTTTTTTATTTTTCATAATTTGTGCAGCTATTTTTAAGTCACTTATTCTTCCATTTGTACAAGAACCTATAACCACTTGATCTATTTTTATATCTTCATTAATTTCTTCTATTGTTCTTGTATTTTCAGGTAAATGAGGAAAAGCTACCGTTGGTTTTAATGTACTTAAATCAATTTCAACAACACTATCATAAATAGCTTCTTCATCAGCAGTATAAATTTTAGGATTTTTATCTATAGTTTTACAAGGATGATTTTTTATATATTCTTCGGTTATATTATCAACAGGGAATATTCCATTTTTTGCACCTGCTTCTATGGCCATATTACAAATTGTAAATCTATCATCCATACTTAAATACTTAATTCCATCTCCTGCAAATTCCATAGACATGTATCTAGCTCCATCTACACCAATTTTTCCTATTATATGAAGTATAATATCCTTTCCACTTATCCATTTAGATGGTTTATTTTTTAATATAAACTTTATAGCTCCTGGAACTTTAAACCATGCTTTTCCTGTTGCCATACCTGCTGCCATATCTGTAGAACCTATTCCTGTAGAAAACAATCCTAAAGCACCATAAGTACAAGTATGAGAATCGGCTCCTATTACAACATCTCCTGCACTTACTAAACCTTTTTCAGGAAGTAGGCAATGTTCTATTCCCATATCTCCCACATCAAAATAATTTTTTATATTTTTACAATTAGCAAAATTTCTAGCCACCTTACATTGCTCAGCACTTTTTATATCTTTATTGGGTGTGAAATGATCAAGAACTATAGCTACTTTACTTTCATCAAAAACTTTATTTATATTTAATTTTTCAAATTCTTTTATGGCAACTGGTGTTGTTATATCATTTCCAAGAACTAAGTCAAGTTTAGCTTCTATTAATTGCCCTTTTTTAACTTTTTTTAAATTAGCATGATCTGCCAATATTTTTTGTGTCATTGTCATCCCCATATTTTTTATCCCCCTATATTATCATTTTCATATAACTTTTATTAATAGCATTCATTAGTGCATTTATAGCTGCTGTGTTTATATTTTCTGATATACCAACGCCAAAGTAGGGCTCTCCTTTATCTTCTATTTCCACATAAGCAACACCCTTTGCATGAGAGCCATCACTTAATGCATGTTCATAATAATTTTTAAATTTATAGTTTTTAAGCTCTTTTTGCTTTAAGGCATTATTAAAAGCATCTATAGGTCCATTTCCTTGGCCTTTTATTATATAATCTTTGCCTTCAAAATTTATAATAGCTTCCAATTCCAATATATTATTTTCAGCACAATTTTTTATATCATAGACATCTGAATTTACTGAGTTAATTTTGTATTTTTTAAGTCTATACGGTGTTGCAATATCTATATACCACTCTTTAAACAAATCATAAATTTCCTGTGGTGATAGTTCTTTCCCCATCTTATCAGAAGCTTCTTTTACCACCTTACCAAAGTATTTATGCATATTTTTAGGTATATTAAATCCAAATTCATTCTCCATAATATAAATTGCTCCACCTTTACCTGATTGAGAATTAATTCTAATTATCTCTTTATACTCTCTACCTAAATCATGAGGATCTATTGGTAAATAGGGAACTTCCCACTTATATTCATTTCTTTCTTTTCTAGCTTTCATCCCTTTTCTAATGGCATCTTGATGAGATCCAGAAAAAGCAGAAAATACTAAGTCACCAGCATATGGATGTCTCACGTGAACATCAAGTTTAGTGCATTTTTTATAAATATCTGTTATTTTTAAAATATTACTAAAATCAAGCTTTGGATCAATCCCACTCGAATACATATTCATAGCAACTGTTATTATATCTAAATTTCCTGTTCTTTCTCCATTTCCAAATAAAGTTCCTTCTATTCTATCAGCACCAGCTAAAATTCCTAGTTCACATGCTGCCACAGATGTCCCCCTATCATTATGTGGATGTAAACTTATAGTTACACAATCTCTATGTTTTATTTTTCTGCTAAACCATTCAATTTGATCTGCATAAAGATTTGGTGTGGTCATCTCAACAGTTGATGGTAAATTTATTATCATTTTATTATCAGATGTTGGCTTCCAGACATCCATGACAGCTTCACAAATTTCTAAGGCATAATCCATTTCTGTTCCTGTAAAACTCTCAGGTGAATATTCATATTGAAACTTAGTTTGTGGATATTTTTTAGCTTCTCTATTAAAAATTTCAGCTCCTTTTACAGCTATATCCATAATTTCATCTTTACTTTTATGAAAAACTACTTCTCTTTGAAGAATTGATGTGGAATTGTATAAATGAACTATAGCTTTTTTACATCCTTTTAATGATTCAAATGTTTTTACTATTAAATGTTCTCTAGATTGAGTTAATACTTGAATTGTCACATCATCAGGAATTAGATCTTCATCTATTAATTTTCTTAAAAAATCATATTCTGTTTGTGAAGCTGATGGAAATCCTATTTCAATTTCTTTAAAGCCAACTTCTAGTAACATATTAAACATTTTTATTTTTTCATCCACATTCATAGGTGTTGGTAATGATTGATTTCCATCTCTTAAGTCAACACTACACCATATTGGTGCTTTAGTTATTTCCTTATCTGGCCATTGTCTATCTTTAAAATTCTTTGGTTGAAAATTTGCTCTTTTATATTTTGTACAATCAAAATTCATATTAAATCCCCCTCATTTAATTTTTTTATATTATATAATTTGCATTTTGTATTCAATAATAAAATTTATCATATTCTTAGCTGATTTCATTATTTACTTATAATAAAAAATCCCCATCTCCATATTAGAGACGAGGATTTATTCTCGCGGTACCACTCTAGTTAACTTAAAATAAGTTCACTTTACAATAATCACTTAGATTATTTATCTTATAACGCAGATTTACGATTTGTCCTAGACAAACAGCTCCTAGACAAGTTCAGAATCATTCACTGCCAAATTTTCACCATCCTTTGACTCTCTGTAAGTTTCAAAATTCTTACTACTTCTATTCTTTGCTTTTATTTATTTAGCTTATTAGTAATAGTATACTATCACTTATTCCTCGTCAATAACTTTATTTTACTTTTCTAAATTTTCACAAAATTATTTTTCTAAATCTTTACATTTATTTATATTTTAAGTAATTTATATTATTTTAATTTAATAATATATATAAAGGAATTGTATAATATTACAATATCATGAAAGGAGAGTAAAAATGGACGGCATATATGAAAAGGCCCATAAAATGACAAAAAAAATATGCACAAAATACAAAGATATTGATTATAAAACACAATTTAAATTATGTTTGTCTTACCTTTCTGATGAAAATATAAATAAAAGAATCAAAGAAATTTTAGCTGAAGTAAAAGTAAATGAAGAAGAAGCGAGAATATTAGAAAATGTTGAATTTTATTATAAAAATCTTTTTCAAAAAGATGAAAATATTAAATTTAGACTTTGGCAAAGAAAAGATAAAAGAAGAGTCTATTTATCTGCATCTTATATTACTACAAAACCTTATATAGACTTAATAAACAACACATTATTTGATGAAAAAAAAGAAATAAAAACATTCTAAAAAAAGTAGTTACTGCATAATTTATGTAGTAACTACTTTTTATTTAGCTTATTTTTAATAATTTTCTACTTTCTTTGCAATATCCCTTATCTCTAATTAAACATAAAATATTGTTAATTTCATATTCTGAATTTGCATAAACCATTATAACAAGTTCATCATTATCTTCAACTATTTCAAATTCATCTACACAAGCTTTTATAAGTTTTATAATTTCTTCTTTTTGTGGTGATTTAAATCTAAGTAGAGCTTGACAGTTATTACTTATAGTTTTTTCAACTTCAATTTTTTCTTGCATAAATGAGTCGATATTTGAAATTCTTTTATCAAATATATCTATTAAATCTGCATATACTGCACTTCCTGTAGGCTCTTTTCCTGCACCTTTTCCTACAAAAGATAATTCTCCAACAGAATTTCCATTAAGAACAACTATATTGTATTCATTATCTATTTTCGATAATAAACTATTGTTATCCACAAGTACTGGTCTAACAAAACCAGTTACATTTTCTTTATTTTTTTTACTTTGACCTACTAACTTAATTTTACAACCTAATTTTTTAGCATAATCCATATCTTTCATATCAAGATTTGATATACCCTCTAAATAAAAATCTTTCCAATATACTCTTCTATGATATGCTAATGTTGATAAAATAGATAGTTTTCTAGCTGCATCATAACCTTCCACATCAGCTTCTGGATTAGCTTCTGCAAAACCTAATTCCTGAGCTTCTTTTAAAACCTTCTCATAAGGAAGACCTTCATCATACATTTTACTTAATATAAAGTTTGTTGTTCCATTTAATATGGCATACATACTTTCTATATCATTACCTTCTAAAGATTCTGTAAGAGGTTTTAGCACAGGAATTCCTCCTCCTACAGATGCTTCAAATCTTAAACTTACATTATTTTCTTTAGCAATCTTAACTAGCTTATCTCCATATTCAGCTAACATATCTTTATTTGCAGTTACAACATTTATATTGTCTTTTAAAGCTCTTTTTATATATTCATAAGATGGATGTAACCCACCCATTAATTCTACCAAGATGTCAATTTCTTTATCAAATATATCCTCAATATTTTCAGTTATTATATCATTATATTTCGAAGATTTATATTTTTCTTTATTTCTGACTAATATACCTTCTATTTGAATATTTCTTTTATTTTTATTCCCCTCAATTATTTCTACAAGTCCTTTTCCCACTGTTCCATATCCAAGTATAGCTATTTTCATATTATTTACCTCCTTTTTATGCATCAGCTCAATCAAAAAAGAGACCAATCCCAACAAAGGGACGAGTCTCTCGCGGTTCCACCCAATTTAGTTTTATAAAAATAAAACCCACTTAATGCTTTAACGCAGCTTACGGTTATCTTACTAAAATCTTTCGATAACTTCAGACAACAGCTCCTAGGTAGTTTTCAATCTTTCTAATTAAAAAAGCCTTTCAGCCACGGGCTTTTCTCTCTGATAACCGAATTAGATTTACTCTTCCTATTCTTTGCTTTTATAATATCTATTATCTATATTAAAATAATCTTATTCGAATTATGATTAATTGTCAAGGCAATTTTTTGATTTTTCTGATTATAATATATTAAATTTATTTTAATTGTGTGACAAATTTATCTAATTTTTCTTTTATATAATCTAGCATTAATTTCACATCCTATTAAAATAGTCCAACTACTCAAATAAACCCATGTCATTAATACTATTATTCCTCCTAAACTGCCATATATAATATCATATCTTGCAAAATTACTTGAATAAAAAGAATAACAAAATGAAGCAATTATCCAGCAAAAAGTTGAAACAACTGCCCCAGGCATAACCTCTTTAAAAGTCAATTTCTTATTTGGGGTGAATCTATATAAATTCATAAGTATTATAATTACAGTGACTATACCTATTATATATCTGCATAAATTCCAAATGTACATAAAGTATTGATCAAGGCCAATCAAGTTAAATAAAAAAGACCCAATATTTTCACCAAATACAAGAAAAATCATTGATATAAAAATTAATACTAATAGCATTATTACAAATACTAAAGATATAAATAAAACTTCAAAATAAGGCCTTGTTTCTCTAATATTATAGGATTTGTTCATTCCTCTTATTAAACATAATACTGCTCTTGACATGGTATACATTGCTAATATAAAGCTAAGTATTAAAAAATTAAAACTTCTATTATCAATTGCCGATTGAGTTAAGGCTGATACTATCTTAAAAATACTACTTGGAAGCATTTTATCTAAAACAAAAATATATTTACTAAGTTTAATTAACGGTGTATAAACTACTAAACTTATTGTAAATATCAAAAAAGGAAATAATGATAATAGCAAATAAAAAGATATTTCAGCTGCTTTTGAATTTATTTCTCTATAATTTGAGTATTCCATAATAAACCTTACCTTTTTATTATATTTTTGATATTTATTATTTAAGCTTTGTTTCATATTTCACCTCCAACTTCTTTATAATCATATATTAAACATGATCTATTACTAATAATAAATTTATATTAGTAGTTATTATATTATATCAAAAAAGGTAGCAATTGTAATTGCTACCTTTCGTTTATTACATTAAAGTATTTAATACTTCACTTATACTCGACTTAATACCTGCTACTTTTTCATCACACTCAGATTCTTCTTTTCCTTTTACAGCTATATAGAATTTAAGTTTTGGCTCAGTTCCTGATGGTCTAATAGCTACCCAAGATTCATCTTCTAAGAAATATTTTAATACATTTGCTTTTGGAAGGTTATCTATTCCCATAGAATAATCTTTAACTTCAACTACCTTTTTGTTATTAAAACTTTCTATTTTATTATTTCTATAATAAGACATTATTTCTTGAATTTTTTCTAATCCTTCTATTCCTGCAAGAGTTAAAGACATTGTTTCTTCTTTGAAATATCCGTATTTTTTATATAACTCTTGTAATCCTTCATATAAACTCATTCCTTGTGAATAATAGAAAGCAGCCATTTCAGAAATCAATAAAGAAGCAACAACACCATCTTTATCTCTTGCATGAGTTCCTACTAAGTATCCATAACTTTCTTCATATCCAAATAAATACGTTTTTTCATTGTTATTTTCTTCAAAAGATTTTATTTTTTCACCTATAAATTTGAAACCTGTAAGCACATTCATAACTTCTAAGTTATTTAGTTTTGCTATGTCTGCTCCAAATTCAGAAGTAACTATAGTTTTTATAAGTACTTCATTATTTTTTAATTTATTTTCAGATTTTTTAGCTTCTATTATGTAGTTAGTTAACATTCCACCTATTTGATTTCCTGTAAGCATTGCATATTCACCTGTAGTAGTTTTTACTGCAACACCAACTCTATCACAATCTGGATCAGTTGCTATAACTAAATTAGCTCCTTCTTTTTTAGCAAGTTCTATTCCTCTAGTTAATGCTTTTTGATCTTCTGGATTTGGATATTTTATTCCAGCAAAGTTTGGATCTGGCATTTCCTCTTCTTTTACTACAAGAACATTTTCAAAACCTACTTCTTTTAAAGCTCTTCTCACTGGCACATTTCCAGTACCACAAAGTGGTGTGTAAACTATTTTAAATTCTTTTCCAACATTTTTAACTAATTCTTTTCTTATTAATTGAGTTTTGACAGCTTCTATAAAAGCAGTATCTTGCTCTTCTCCTAGTAATACTACTAAATCTTTGTTTTCATCAGTTAAAGTTGGAATAGTTGAATAATCCTCTATAGCATTTATTTCCTCAGTAATAGCAGATGCTATTTCTGGCATAACTTGTGCTCCATCTTCCCAATAAACTTTATATCCATTATACTCTGGTGGATTATGACTTGCAGTTATAACTATACCTGCTATTGTATGTAAATTTCTAACAGCAAATGATAATTCTGGAGTTGTTCTTAATCCATCAAATATATATGCTTTTATTCCACAAGCTGCCAGAGTATTTGCTGCTTCTATACAAAATTCTCTAGACATGAATCTATTATCATGAGCTACAACTACACCTCTTGATTGTTGTTCTTTACTTGTGTTTTTTAATATATAGTTTGCAAGACCAAAGGTAGCCCTTCTAACAGTATATATATTTATTCTATTTGTTCCCGCAGCTATTACACCTCTAAGGCCTGCTGTTCCAAATTCTAAATTTTTATAGAATCTATCTTCTATTTCTTTTTCATTATCTTTTAAAGCAATTAATTCTTCTCTTGTTTTTTCATCAAAATATGGATTTTCTACCCAACTATTGTATATTCCCCTATAGGCCATTTATTTGTTTCTCCTTTTCCCATTTTAAATTAATCTTATTGATTTATATGTATATTTTATACATATTTTTATCTTTAGTAAACATAAGATATATATTTTTATCATTTTTTATTAAAATTCTTTATAATATTCTCCCCTTAGATACTATAAATAATATTTTATAATTAGTTTTTTATCTTGCCTCTTTAATAAGATTATAAATTTTTACATAAGTTTCTCCAACTTCTTCTGGCGATTTAGCTTCTTCTTTAGATACTCTATAATATAATTCTGTAAGTTCAATTGCTACATCCTTTGCATTTCTTTGTGATGATCCTGTTATTTTTGATTCAGCCATATTTTATTCCTCCTAAGTTTTAACTAAATTATTTTGCCATTTATTTAGTATATCAAATTTTTTAAAAATTGTATTAATTTACAAAAAAATAGCACGATTATTTTCGTGCCAGGGTGGGTTAAATTACTTAAGCTAATTTTTGACTTACTTTATATTTTAATAATATCTTACGTTTTTTCATAAATCAATTATATATCCTTTATATTAATTCCATTAAGTAATTAATATATTATAAAAAAGTAAAAGGAGTCATATTAAATCCCCATTTTAATATAACTCCTTTTACTAGTTATAAATCCGTACACAATATTTCCCCTAAAGGTTTTCCCAATTAAACCTAAACTCTAATTATATCTATAATTAAAAATTATTCCCCAAATAACATTTATAATAAATTTTCTCTTATTACAAATATCATTATATTAATTATTATACAATACTTTTACAATAAATTCCAACTCTTTTAACAATTTTTACTATAAAAAAAAGATAAACTTTTCTTCAAGTTTATCTTTTTTATTACTTATTTAATTTACTTTTTACTATATCTTCAACATAAGATTTACATCTTCCACAACCTTTAGTAGCCTTAGTTTCCTCTACTACTTCTTCAAAACTCTTTGCTCCTTTATTTATACTATCTTCTATCTTTTCAAAGGATATTTGCCTACAATTACATACGTTTTTATTGAATTTTTCCATCTTTGTCCTCCAATTATGTCAATATAATTATTATTTACTAAATATATTCCCAGCCTTATACTTTTATAAACATTTTTGTTACTTATAATGATAATTTATAGGAATTTTCTTTTAACCATCTTTCATTTTCTCTAAACTTTGGTAATATTTCTCCCACCAAATTATAAAAATCTTTTGAATGATTCATATGTACTAAATGACAAAACTCATGAACTAATATATAGTCTATTACATCTATAGGAGCCATAGAAATTCTAGAGTTAATATATATAATTTTATTAGAAGTACAACTTCCCCATCTCTTCTTTTGCTCTTTAATTTTAATTAAACTTGGAGATAAATTATTCATAATAGCACTTTCTTTTTTTAATACTTCCAATCTATTTATAACAGTTTTTTCACTTTGAATTTTATACCACTTTTTTAACTCTTCTTTAATAAAATCTTTCTCATTATTATTTGTATTTATTATTAACTTATCTTCACTTATACGTATATAAACATAATTTTTATTATTTTGAGTATTTTTATCTTCTACTATAGTCAATATATATTTTTCGCCTAAATAATAAAATACTTCTCCATTTGTATATTGTTTTTCTTTAAAATCTTCTTCTAAATTTTCAAATTTATCTAAAGTTTTTATTATCCACGATGATTTTTCTATAAGAACATTTTTTAAATATGAAATAGATAAGGCTTTTGGACTAATTATTTCTATATTATCTTTTGGAATTATTCTAATAGAAATAGTCTTTCTTTTTCTATATATTACTTTTACATTAATTTTATTTTCCTTATATAAAAAATTTAAATTATTATTTTCTAAAATAACTTTATATTCTTTATTCATTTTTTATCTCCCAAATAATTATTAATTTCATAATTCATGTAATTTTTAATATCTTTGCTTAATATAAGATAAAATCTCAATCTTTTTGTTCACTTTATCATTATTTATAAATTTATATTATCACAACATCTAATATTTAGTAAATTCAATAAAAATTAATCTTGATTTATCTTTATATTTTTATTTTTATCACTAATTTTATAATTTTATCCATTGACATTTTGATTAATTTTAATTAGTATTGTATATGATAGCTGTTCTCACTTGTAAACTAATTATAATTGATAACATCTTTCTTTTATAAATATATTTATTTTTTATTAATATATTTATATAAAATTATAATTTATAAATTCAAGGAGTTAAAAGTGTTAAATATAAATTACATATCAAAAACTTTTTTCAATTGCTGTAACATTCCAATTAAAGCAATTTCAAAGGATTATAAAGAAATAGAAAAACAAGGATATAATAATTACTTAGATTGTATATATCCCTCAGATAAAATACAAAGTTTTATTGAAAGTGAAATGAATAACAATAAGGATATTTCTACTTTATCCATTGAAAATGATACTCATTACATAATAACAGATGCCTGTAATGTATTTTTCATATTAGGCCCAATATCTACCAATGAATTTAACAAACAGATATGTTATAAAACTTTCGAATGTTTTGAATATATTGAATATATATTATTTAAAATTATTGAAAATAATCTAATATACGATGTAAATAGTAGATCTTATAATATTTATGTGAGAAAAGCCATTTATTATATTCATCAAAATTATAATAAAGATATTTCTATAGATGATTTATGTGATAAATTAAATATAAATAAATCATATTTTTGCAATTTATTTAAAAAATCAACAAATCAAACTTTTTCTAATTTTTTAAATTATTTTAGAGTTGAAAAAAGTAAAAAATTATTATCTGACCCTTCTCTTTCTTTATTAGATGTGGCTTTAGAAGTAGGTTTTACAAATCAAAATTATTATACAATTGTATTTAAAAAAATAACTAATCAAACTCCTTCTGCCTATAGAAAGGAACTTATTACTATAAAAAATTAAGTATATCTAGTAAATCTAAATAGTATAATTTATAAATATTTTCTTTTATTAAAAGGCGTTGGTTTTTCAACGTCTTTATAAACTTATACTAATAAGGAGGATTAAAAATGATTTCACTTGATTTAAATATAGTAGCTACTTTAATATTATCAATTATTCTATATTTACTAGGAAATTTCTTAACTAATAAAATATATATATTAAATAGACTTTGCATCCCACCACCTGTTGTAGGAGGTCTTAGTTTCTCTTTAATAATTTTCATTTTAGAATGTTTTAAAATAATAAATATCTCTATGAATACTATTTTGATGCCTTATTTCATGTCTTTTTTCTTTACTATAGTTGGATTAAATGTCAGCTTTTATTTATTAAAAAAAGGTGGCAAAAGTTTAATCATTTATTGGTTATTATGTGCTTTTTTAGGCTTTTGTCAAAATATAATAACATTTATTTCATCAAAAATATTAAATATAAATCCTCTTGTAGCCTTAATGTGTGGCAGTATTTCTATGGAAGGTGGACATGGCTACTCTTTAGCCTTTGGTAGAACTTTAGAATCTTTAGGTATTAAAAGTGCTTGCAGTGTGGGTTTTGCTTCTGCAACCTTAGGACTTATTATGGGCGGATTAATTGGTGGCCCTATTGCTAAATATCTAATTGAAAAATATCATCTAAAATCATCAAATCACACCTTAAAAAATCATAACTTGCAAAATAGTAAACGCTCTTTATTAAGTACTACAGATACTGATTTTTTTATCCAAATCTTAATTGTGCTACTATGTATGAACATAGGTAGTGCTTTATCAAACTTTATTAATATTTATTTTCATATTGTTATCCCTAGCATAGTTGGTTGTATTTTTATTGCAGTTATTTTTAGAAATATAAATGAAAGAACAAAAACTATTAAACTTGATTTTCCATTGTTAAATTTTTTAGAAGAGTTATCTTTAGGAATGTTTTTAACTATGGCACTTATGAGTATTGATTTTTTCTCTTTGTCTAGCTTATTTGGTCCTATTATATTTATTGTATTTTGTCAGGTAGTATTTATAATACTATTTGCAATTACAATTGCATTTAAATTTTTAGGTGAAAATTATGATGCTGCAGTTATGATTAGCGGTATGTTGGGACATGGTTTAGGTGCTACACCAAATGCCTTAGCAAATATGAGTTCTGTAACAAATAAATATGGATATTCTGATAATGCATACCTCGTTGTACCTCTTGTTGCTGCCTTTTTACTAGATATTTTCAGTATTCCATGCATTTTATTCTTTATTAATTTACTTACATAATTTATATATCTGCTAAAGTTTTCTATTTGTATTAAATCTTTAAAAATTATCATAATAATAAATAAAGAATAATTATTCGGAGGTGCATTATGAATAGTAATTTAAATTGTTTAGTTACAAATTGTGCTTATAATAAAAGTGGCTATTGCCATGCTTCACATATAAAAATTGAAGGTTATGATGCTACTGTTACGCCAGAAACTTACTGTGAAAGTTTTATAAGTAAGTCAGAGTCTAATTTATCAAGTAATATATCTAATAACCTTACAACTACTCAAAATATATCTTGTAATGCTAAAAACTGTACATATAACTTACAAGGTTCTTGCAATGCCAGTCATGTTCTTATTAACTTAAAAACAGCTGTTTGTGACACCTTTAGAATAAAACATTAAAAATAAAAGAGAAATTTATCCTTAATAACAATAGAATAAATTTCTCTTTTATTTTATTTACATAACAGCAATCATTTTTTCTTTAATCATTTCTGCTAATTCTTTTGTTTTTAATTTAGGATTTTCTATATGATCATATACAGGATCTAAATATTCTACTTCTACATTTCCTGAGTTTATTCTTCCTATAGGTTCATATCCTTCATAAGTTTTTCTTGAATTTTTTATTACTATAGGAACAATTGGACATTTTGCTTTGTAGGCAATTTTAAATGCACCTGGTTTAAAATCAGAAATAAGTGCATCAGGATCTTTTACCCATGTTAAATCACCTTCTGGAAATATCGCCATACTTTGACCCTTTTTTATATTTTCAGAAGCCTTAATAATACTTTTCATACCTTCTCTATTATTTTCTCTGTTAATATAAACACACTTCATCATATTTAACCAGTGGCTGACAATGGGTAGATGTCTCCATGTGGGTACATCTGCAATTATAACACCAATAGGCTTTACTATACTCGATACTAAAATATAACTATCAAGCATACTAGCATGATTTAAAACAAATAAAACTTCTTCTTGTGGTACTTTTTCTTTTCCTATAATTTTAATTTTGATTTTTACTAAATCTAAAGATTTTTTAGCATGCGATTTAATAAATTTAAATTTCTCTATACTAGTATATTTTTTTTCATTGATTTTAAGTTTAACCAGTTCAGGTATAGATAATAAAAATCCAAAAATCTGAAATAAAGCAAATTTGATATAATTGAACACTTACCACAACTCCTTAAAATATTATTGACAATTAATTCTATCACATTTTTTATATTTTTTTAAGTATTTATATTTTGTTATAAAACCACTTCCTATATGAATATAAATTATTAACAAATAAAGTTTTTTATGTAAAGGAGGATAAAGATGGCAACTAACACGAAAAATTACAATGATAAATTAGTAATTATAAATATAAAATCTCATACAGGTGATAAAATTAAACTAAATCTTCCTGTAGATTTTGTAAAAAAACTAATTAAAAACAACGCTCTAGACTTTTTCTTATTTGAAGAAGAAATAGTAGATACTGAAAAAATAATAAAATCCTTAGTTGAATCTTTTAATTATAATTTAACTGGTAATATTATGAGCTTAGAAAGGTATAATGGAGATATTATCAATATCAAAATTCAGTAAATATATTAACTTGAATTGCCCCCTGTCAAGTAGACAGTATAAAAAATAAAAATTAAGCAACTAAGGTCTGCTCTCGATATTCTAT
>USRS01000043.1 GCA_900557165.1 uncultured Clostridium sp. | reverse complement strand
ATTCAAAGTCATCCCAAGCATCATTGTAAGGAATATAGCTACTTCCTTTTTCATCAATAAAATTTATAGATATATTATAATCTTCACTTATAGAAGGATTTATTATTTTTTCGTATTCATGGCCCCAATTAAAATCTTTAAATATATGATTTCCTTTTACACTAGTCCATATCATATTATTATTTGATATACTTTTTTCTAATATATATCCTCTATGTGCAATATTATCTAAAATAAAATTACCCTTGGAGTTTTTGTTTGCTCTAACATATTCGTGGTTATTAACTACAACTTGAGAGTAAATTGTATTTAAATGATTTAATTTAGTAAATCCTCTAACTTCATTATATATATTTAATGTTTGAGTATGAGTTAATAGTATGCATCCAGCATTATTTACTCCAGTTCCTCCTGTTAAATTTCCTCTTAAATTAAGGTTATTAGCTTTTCTAAAATCAATAACTGCATTTTTCTTAAGGTTTATATTTCTTATATTTAAATTAGAATCTTTTTTTAATATAACCTTTGAATTTTCATTTAAAGTTAAGTCATCTATTGATGTCACATCTAGATTATCCACATATGTGTCTTTATCTATAGTTACATTTATATTACCATTATGATTTTTATTATCAAAACTATATATATTGCTTTTGTCTCCTAATTTTATATCAACATTTCCTGTTAATGTTTTTGAAAAACTACCTGCATATATTTTATTTTCCAATACATTTCCATTTAAATTTATTTCTACATCTAAATTTCTAGCTTCCCAATAGTCACCAGCATATATAGCTGAAAACTTTGTTTGTGAATTTGGATTAATTATATTAATTATGGATTTTTTACCCATACTTCCTTGATTCTTATAACTACCACCACTTATATAAGGTCTCTCTTTATCTTGAGCTGAATTTGTGCCAACTTTTGTATTTACATTATCTAATGTTAAGGTATTTCCTGCTGCAAATATAGTAGCTGCCATGGGATTTTGTGACCCCAATATGCTTTTTACACCTTCTTTTCCTAATATAACTTGTGGTACTAGTTGTAAGTTTATATTTTTAAATGTTACATTTGACCCTAACTGAATGGGAGCTCTCACAATAAGTGCATCACAATCTGCATCAGTAGAGAATTTTTTACTAGCTCCTTCTATAATTATATTTTTATTTATAAATAAAGGAAGAGGAGATTTGTCTGTATGTACTTCATAATTTGTATAACTTACAGTCCCAATTAATTTTAATATTTGTCCATCTTTTATATTTTTTAATGCTGTTCTTATATTTTCGTATGGATTATTTATAGTTCCATTTCCTTTAGTTAAACTACCTTCTCCATCTTTTAAATATACTACTTCTGCATTTATATCGCTTTTATCATTTATATTTGTATTTCTTACTGATGATGCATATGTATAGGGCACATTGCTTAATAAAAATATGCAAGAAAGTATAATCGAAATACTTTTTAATATTTTTTTATTTTTCATATATGGTTTAATTTCTTTTAAGTATTTAATACAAGAAACTTATCTCCTTTCGTTTGTAATATAAAAATAAATAACCACATCTTATAATTTACAATAGGCAAAATACTAAGATATGGTTATTTTTGTATTATCATATTTTATAACAATATATTACACAATAAAAATAGCTAAGTAATTCTATAACTTAGCTATTTCTATATTCTTATCCTCTTGCTAATTTATTTCTTACTTTAGTTGATACATATTCTACTATTAAAACTAATACAACTAATCCTAGAGTATATGCATCCTTTATATTTATTTCAAATCTATATATCACTGTTGATACAAAGTTTGTAAATAATTGTGGTAGTATACCATATCTTATTTTTTGGAATGTATTACACCCAGCAGCATCTAAAGATTCTAATATTTTCTTATCTAAATCTTCTATAGTTTCTATAAATAATTTAGATACCATCCCTATTGATGTTACTGATAAAGTTAAAACACCTGCAAATGCTCCAGGACCTGTAACTCTTATAAACATATAATACATAAGTTCCACCTGGTATAAATCCAACGTGTGCAGTTCCTGATTCTAAAGCTTCACCAACAACTTCAAAACTTGTACCAACTTCAACTCTTATTTTGTTGAATTCAAATCATTCTTTAGCTAATTCTTCTTTTAACATGTCTGCTAAAGGTTGTGTAGCAGATTGTATTTCTTTAGAGTCTCTTGATGGTACGAAGTATACTACTAGTTCATCATCAGATTTACTAGATCCACATCCAACTATAAGAGCCATAGATAATATTACTGCTGATAGTAATTCAAATATTTTTTCATTCTTTAATATATCTCTCCTATAGAATATTAATTTCTATGTAAGTATAACATATTTTATTACTTTTGTACCATTTTTTGTCGTTTTTTGTAGTTATACGTCGAATTAAATAGTTTTATTATATAATATATATATTCCATAATTTGAGATTTTCATAACTTTATATAAGCTCCTCATTCTTAAAATTTATTTTAAATTTCATACCATTTTCCATAGAATCAAATGAATAATTTATATCTAATGAATTTAATATCTGTTTGACAATATAAAGACCTAATCCATTTCCACCACTATTTTTATTTCTATCAAATTCAGCTCTATAAAAAGCATCAAATATGTGTTCTAAGTGATTTTTTGAAATCGGCTCACATTCATTTTCTATAATTAATGAATTATTTTCAAAATATATATTTATATATTTACCCTCATCTGTGTAATTTACTGCATTTGATATAATATTTGATAAAACCTTATTTAATAAAATTTTATCAGTATTTATAATTAACGAGTTAGAGTAATCTATATTCATATTAATATGTTTTGATTTCGCTATAATTTTATAAGGTTCAATCATATTTTCTAATAAATTTTTTAAATTTACAACTTTATATTCTTTATTATTATTCCATGTGTTCAATCTAGATGTATCAAGTATTTCTTGTACCATATTGCTAAGATCAAGTACAGACTCTTTACATTTAGGCAAATATATATCATGATTTTTATACTTCCCTATATTTAAAATCATATTTTCCAACATTATATGAATACTCATAAGAGGAGTTTTTAGTTCATGAGATGCACTTCTTAAAAAATCAACCTTACTTTTTTCTGATTTACTTACATTTTCAATTTCTGTTTTTAAAGAATCAATTGTATCTAATAGTGTATTATATAAACTATTTATATTATGAGATAAAAGTTCTATTTCATCTCCCGTATTTATGTCACAGTAAGCATCTTCTTTTAAAATTTTCATATCTTTTGTCACATTACATATTTCTTTTATTGGCTTCGTAATTTTTTTTGCATATATATACGATGCAAAAAGAGAAATAATTAAACTTATGCCTATAGAATATGGTAGTAGCATGAACACAACACTTCTAGCTTCTTTAAAAGATTGTAAATCCATCACAATTTTTACTGAACCACTTGTTCCATCTAAAGTCTTAATATTTTTTTTATAGAATAAAGAAGAATTTTTAACTTTAAAATAACCTTCTTTGTTTTCTATTGATTCAGAAGAATTTTCACTATCTTTAAATTCAACATTGTTATTGATTATTAGTGATTCACTGTCTAAGGATTCTGGTTTTATATAAATATCATATTGCTTAATTCCTTCAAATACATAATTTTTATTTTTTATATTCAAAGCTATATTAATGCCATATTTATTAGAAAAATCTTTGGCTATTTTACTGCTCATATCTTTATTATTTGACTCTAATTGTTGTATTAATTGAGTACTAATGTCGCTTAAATCTTGTTGTTTTTTATTAATGTAAAAAGTAGGTAAAAGCATGTATAACAAAGTATGGGAGATAATAATCATTACTCCCATCAATGCCATAGTAAATAAATAAGTTTTTTGAAATAACTTTAGCTTCTTCATAGCTTTTCCTCAAACTTATAGCCGATACCTTTTACAGTTATAATACAGTCTATACCTAATTTTTTTCTAATATTTTTAATATATACATCAATCACCCGATCAAGTGGTGTTTCCTCAACATCCCATAAATTATCTAGCATTTGACTTCTAGTTAGTACTTGATTTTTATATTTTAGCAACAATTCTAATAATTTAATTTCCTTAGGTTTTAGATCAACAGTTTTTCCTTGTTTTTTTGCTGAAAATCCTAAAAAATCTACCTCTACATCTTTATAAAGCCATTTATTTGTATTTTCTTTACCTTGAATTCTTCTCAATAATGCTTCTATTCTTTTGTGAAGTATTACTACAGAAAAAGGTTTAGTTATGTAATCATCAGCTTTTTCATTAAAACTCATAATCTGACTATAATCATCGTTCATTGCAGTTAACATAATTACAGGTACATTACTAGTTTCTCTTATTTGACTTAAGACTCCAAAACCATTTATTTTTGGAAGCATTATATCTAATAACACTAAATCAAATTTATTTTGCCTAAATAAATCAATCCCTTCTTGTCCATCAGATGCTACCTTAACTTCATACCCAACTTCTGATAAATACTCACTTATGCCTTCTCTTATATCTACTTCATCTTCTATAATTAATATATTTATACTCACTTTTACCGACCTCTTTATTTTTATATTTTTTCTTAGTATACTATAATTTATCAATTATATTAAATATTTTTATTTGCATCCAGAACAATTTAATTTACAATTTGAATTACAATTAGGTTTTTGTGATTTAGAAAATGTAGTACTTATAGCTTTTTTAGGACATACTTCTATACATTTTCCACATCTTATACATTCAGCACTATTTGGTGTTTTATATGCAGCCACATTCATATCGCACTTTTTCTCACATAAACCACATTTTGTGCATTTGTCATAGTCCACTTCATATTTATAAAGTGAGTAATTATTGAATAATCCATATATACCACCTAAAGGACATAAATATTTACAAAATGGCCTGTATATTTTTATTGATAAAATAACAGTTGAAACTAATATAAATACTTTCCAAGTAAATAATGGACCTATTATTCTTCTAAGTGAACTATTCATTGATACAAGAGGAATACCCGCAAAAAGTGTTCCAGAAGGACATATTAATTTACAAAACCATGGATTTCCATCTCCTGCATAATTAGTTAACGTTAATGGCATTATAATTACAAATACTACTAATATAATATATTTAAGATATCTCAATTGCTTGTCAAAAATCACTTTTTTGATTTTTTTAATTCCAGGAATTTTATAAAGTAAGTCTTGTACTAATCCAAACGGACATAACCACCCACATACAAATCTTCCTATAAAAGCACCAATCATCATAAGAAAACCAATTATATAAAATGAAAATTTAAAATTTCTACTTCCTAATACAGCTTGTAAAGATCCTATCGGACAAGAACCTACAGCTCCTGGGCATGAATAACAATTCAGCCCAGGTACACATAGTTGCTTACTATCCCCTTGATATATCTTTCCCTTTGCAAAGCCTAAAAAATATCCATTAGTTAAGGCTGTAAATACAATTTGAACAGTCAATCTTAAGTTAGATTTTATCTTTTTTACTAAATCCATATAAATCACCTAACCAATTCCAATGCATTCAAGACATATAATATTAGACTTTTTAGCTACAGTTTTATGTTCTTGTCTGAAAACTCCAACAGACATAGATAATAGCCCTATAGCCATTAAAGTTATTCCAACTTTGTTTTTCATAAATTTATTCATTAGTCATCACCTTTTCTAAAACTTCATCTATTTTTGCCTTCCATCCATCATAATCATTAGAGCCTTCTATGCTATCAACTATATTTCCATCTTTATCTACAAAGAATGTTGTAGGGAAAGATTGTAAAATTAAAGTTTTATCTTGTAACATATCTTCTGATACAGTCAGTTGTTGATAAGTTGATTTTGCTTTCTTTAATATATCTTCAACTGTTTTTTTCTCTTCATCATTTAATCCAACTCCTGATTCTAATAATAGACCTTTTATTGAAACACCTTTTTTCTCATATTCTTTATTTAGCTTGTCTAAAGTTGGTATTTCGTCAACACATGGAGTACAACCTGTATTCCATACATTAACTACTGTAAGTTTATATTTTGAGAATATAGAACTATCTACCTTATTTCCATTAATGTCTTCTGTTTTCATTTCTTTAAATAACTTACTATTCGAGTTTGCTGTATTTGTACTCCCTTCCTTTGAACTTGTACATCCTACTGCTAATGAAGCTATTGCCACCATTGTTAGTGCTACTACAGTTAATTTTTTTACTAATTTACTCCTTTTCATAATCAATCTCCTTAATATCAATATTTTATCTATAAAAATACTAATATTTTAATATGAAACCCATATGAAATTAAATATCTATCTTTATAAAATGAAATTTATTTTGTTTATAATAAAAAACATAGAGTTATACAAATTCATATAAAAGAATTGTTCTCTATGTTTTTAAATAAAATCTTTACTTCAATTATCTTTCTCTAGTATCAACTATAAATGTAATATTTGTTGTATAGTTATCAACTTTATCTTCATATGTAAGATAAACAGTATGTATTCCTGAGTAAAAGTTTTCTGTACTAAATGATATTTTTCCATCTTCATCTATACAGTCTTTAACATTTAAATTTGTATATTCCCAAGTTCTGTTATCCTTTATAGATATAGATGTTGGAGTTAATTTGTCTCCGTTTCTATTTAAGATGTTATAATCAACAGATACATTTTTATCTTTTGCTAAGACCAAATCTTCGTATATCATTTGAGGATTGGCTTTTAAATTTGTAAGTTTCTTTAGGTTCTTTAATGGTGATAAATCTTTAATTTCATTATTTTCTATATTTAATGACTTCAAATTAATAGCATATTGTAGTCCGTCTAAACTTTTAACGTTTTTAACACTTAATGAAACAAGATCTTTCATATCTCTTAATCTTATCTCTCCTGGTAAACCAAGTTCTTGCTGTATACTTAGTTTAAGATTTTTATCTTTTATTTCAACTAAAGTATTTTCTAATTCTGTTGAATCAAATTTTGAAAATGTTCTAAATTTAGCATCTGCCCAATCAGCATGGTCCCAAGTATCTCCGTTGTCAGCTTCTTCCACTACCAATTTTACTTTCTTAGAATTTCTAACATCTACTATTAAGCGCTCTTTTGGTGAATTTGATTTCATCATATCTGTTTGTGCTTTAAGTTCGCCATCTACATAAACTTTAAATATAACACTCGATGCATTTTGATTTGATACAAATTTATCAAGTCCAACCCAAGTATCAAATACATCATATCCGCTTGAGTCATAAACTATTTCTGAATAAGCATGAGTTCCTATACCTTTTTTAAATTTTTCATATGTTCCATTTTCATTTAAAAGTTGTATAGTTTCTTCTCTTACAGATTTATCTTTTCCTATATATCCTGAACCAATCGTTCCGTATTCCCAGTTTAAGTCAGATAAATATGTCTCTTTTTCAGAAACTACTACTGTTCTTGTAAATGTTGATTTATTTTTATCTTTATCTATTACAGAGCAATTTACATTAAATATTCCTGTACTTCCTTCAATATAATCTGTTTCCATTTTTATATTTGAGGTTAAGTCACCATCTTCAGCATCTGTTACACTTATTCCTTTAAGTAAGTCTATTTTGTCATTTATATTAAATGCTATTTTATCATCACCTTTAAATTTAGGCTTACCATTATTTGTTGTTAACTTAGGATTAACTATTATACTGTGATCACATGTATTTCCATTGCCACCATCATTAACTTCAATTACTAATTCTTTAACTCCAGCTACATCCACATTTATATAAGCTAAATTATCTTCATAATTCATCATATTTGTAGATGCGATAGTTTTTCCATCTGCTAATATTTTAAATTTTAAACTTGAATGTTCATTTTGACCTATAGATGTATCTATACCAACTAAAGCCTCAAATTTATCATAATCTTTGTCAGATAAGTCATACGTTATTTTTCCATTAGCATGTATTCCTATACCCTTTTTAAACTTAGTGACTTGTCCATGAGTCATACCTTGAATATTTCCGTTTTTTCTTGGAGTTCCCCAATCTGTTTTTATACTTTCCCATGAAAGATCTGATAAGTAGTCATAATCACTTACCACTTCAACTTCCATACTTTTTTGTTTAGTAGTATTTTCATTAGTTAATGTATATTTTACTGTATAAGTTCCACATTCGTTAGTATTTACATTACTATCAACTTCTATTTTTGAAGTAATATCATCACCAAAATAAGTAAAGCCTTTTACATAATCTTTGGCATTAAAATCTTCTCCAATTTTTAAAGTTACTTTTTCTTGTTGTAAACTTATATTTGGTGTTGATGAACTTATTTCAACATTTCTTCCCGTTGTTAAATTTTTTGCATAAGGAACTACTTCATATTTACTATTATCATTTGCTTCATTATCTGTATAAGAGCTTTCTGTTGTAAACCCAATTACTTTTCCATCTTTTATTATTTCATAACCAAGTAAATCATTTTTAATAGATTTATTTATATTCATAGTTAGCTTTATATTAGATTTTGATTTTGATAACGTTACATCTAAGTTTGTATCTACGTTATCAAATCCTTGCCCTTCATAATTCATTACACTACTATTTAAATACCATAATTTTTCATTTGATGTTGGATATTTTTTTAATTTTTCTTTACATTCATCTGATAAATCAAATCCGTATTTTTCAAAGTAATAAGTTAAATTAATATTTAATACTTCTGAAGAATAAGTTGCAAGTATATCTTTTTTCTGTTGATAATTATTTGGACTAGGTTTTCTTTTTCTATATAAAGATTCTAATTCAGCCCAATAAGTATCTTTTTTTAATTGTAATTGCCAAAACATCCCTAACTTTTGGAAGTAGTCCATTTCTTCAAATCCTCTTAGAGATTTTTCTGGAGCTAAATATTTATATATGTAAGTATAATTAACTCTATCATCAAAACCTTGTTTTATATGAGCATTGTTTGCCCACATATTATTTGTTATCTCTGGCCATGCTCTAGCATCTATGTCCATTTGGTGACCAACTTCATGAACAGTCGCCCATAGTACAGACCCAAGACTTGATTTATCTGTTTTAAGCATTGATGTTTCATAATCTCTTTGTATACCCACATGATCAACATAAGCATATGCTAATCCATATGGTTGCATAAGTCTTATTGTTGTTTTTATATTTGTAGAGTCATTTGATGGGTCTGATATATCATCTTTTAATCCCGAAAAATCAAAAGCTTCTTGAATTTGGCTATTTAAATTATTTGTACTTTTCTCTATATCCACCCCTTCTTCTACATATACTTTATATGCTGATGATGTTGTTCCTGTGTAAAGTATTCTATTTGTATTAAACTCAAATAAATCTACTGTATTTTCTGGGTCTTCATCTAATTCTTTCTTATATTTTTTTAATTCTTTTAAGAATTGTTCTTTATCGTCACCTTCATTATATAAAGGAAAAGTTTCTCCACCTTCAATAGTTACAACTGGAGCTTTGCCTTGTTCTTCTTTTGTATATCTATTTAGCAGATATACAGCTCCACCTTTTGCTGTTTTCTTTTCCCATGAGTTGCTATAAATTTCTGGTACTGTTATAACATTTTTACCTGGCTTTAATTGATACCATCTCACCCAATTTGAATAAAATCCTTCATGTTGACTAAATGCAATTGTTGGTAGTGGTACATTTTCCTCAGCTTGCACATACACAACAAATTCTTCTCCTGGCTTTGCAACTATTCCTGTAGATTGATAATCTGTACCAAAATAAGTCATTTTTAAATTATCTCTTGCCTTTGCATGGGTATTTCCATTTTGAGCTACAGTAATAACTTTTTTAGCTTTACTTGTTTTTTTATTTTTCGAACTATCTTCTTTAATTACTTCAGTTGATGCAATTTTTTTTGAATTTTCTTTTATTTCATATGCTAAAACATTTGTTGTAAACAATGAAAAATTTGAAATAATTGATACTAAACTTAATAATGCTATTTTTTTCTTAAACATACCCTTCTCCTAATTAGTTTTAATCAAAAGGGCTAATCACCAATTGCGATAGCCCTTTTATATAAATATTATATATTATCAAGCATAAACATAAATTGTGAAGTATAGTTATCAACCTTATCTTCATATACTAAATAAATTGTATATATATATGAATCAAAACCTGTTGTATCTATTGTTACTACTCCATTTTTGTCCATACAATCATTTATATCTAAAGTAGTGTATTCATGGGTTTTATTATGTTTTACTACTACAGATGTTGGCAGTAATTTTTCACCATTTCTATTTATAACATCTAAACTTACTTTTGCTTTATTATCTTCAGCATAAACACGCCCAGAAATTAAGCCTCCTAAAGGATTTGCCTTTAAATCAGTTAATTTTTTAAGATTTTTTAGTGGTGATAAATCCCTTATTTCATTATATGATATATCTAAAGATTCTAAGTTTATAGCATATTGTAATCCTTCTAAACTTTCAGCATTTGATACTTTTAGTGAAACAAGTTGTCTCATTTGACCAATTGTTATTTCACCTGATGTATTAAGCTCTTTTTGTATACTTTGTTTTAAATATTCATCTTTTATATTTACTACTTTATTTAAGTTTAATTCTACTAATGAATCTATAGCAGAGTTTAAACTTTCAACTGCACTATCTATTACTTCTTGATTAGTTGAATTTAAAGCATCTTCACCAAATTTTATGGCATTTTCTAAAACTTCTATAGATTGTTCAGTGTAATTGTTTAAATCTAATTTTTTTGCTTCTTTTAGAGCTTTTTCCAATTGAACTGTACTAAATTGTGGCACATTTCTAAATCTTGCATCTGCCCAATTGGCATGGTCCCAATTATTTCCGTTAGTTGCAACATCTACTACTAATTTTATTTCACTAGAATTTCTAACATCTACTACTAAACGTTCTTTTGGTGTATTAGCTTTCATAACACCTGTTTGAGCTTTTAATTTTCCATCAACAAATATTTTAAATTGAACACTTGCATCATCTCTTCCTGATACATATTGGTCCATACCAACCCAAGTATCAAATATATCATATCCACTTGAATTATAAACTATTTCTGAATAAGCATGAGTTCCTATACCTTTTGTGAAAGTTTCATAATAACCATCTTCATTTAAAATCTTTATTGCTTGTTGTCTTACTGATTTATCTATACCTATGGCTCCCGAACCTATAGTTGCAGATTTCCACTTTAAGTCAGATATATAAGTTTCTTCTTCTGTAATTGCTACTTTTCTAGTGAACTTAGTTGTTAAATTATCACTATCTGTTACAGAATATACAACATCAAATACACCAAATTTGCCATAACTATAATCCGTATTGACTTTAACTTTTGAAGTTATATCTCCATCTTCATAATCTGTTGCAACTATACCTTGAAGTAAGTCAACTTTTTCTTTTGTATTAAATACTATTACATCATCACCCTTTATTACAGGTTTTGAATAATTTTGATATAATTTAGTATCAGCCCAAGATGCAAAATCACCTACTAAATTTCCATCCACATCATCTGCTATTAAGACAAGTCTTTTAACTCCCTTAATATCTAAACTAACAAATTCTGCTGGTGTATCTTTTCTAATCACATCTGATTTATATACTTCTTTTCCATCAGCAAGAATTCTAAATTTTATAGTTGTGCTATCCATATCAAAGTTTTTATCAGTTCCCACATATGTAGTGAAATAATCATATTGACCTTCTAATTCATATACTATTTCTGCATTTGTTGCTGCACCAAAACCTTTATCAAAAGTTTTAACACTTCCATCAATATTAAGTTTTATCTTATCATTTGTACCAACTGCTTTATCTTTTATAACACTTCTCCATCCTGATTGTGCTGATATCCAGTTCATATCTGATAAATATTCACTTTTTCCATAAACTATTATTTTTCTTTCTTTTGTAACTGAATTTAAATCTTTATCAATTACTTTATATACTACAGTGTATTCACCTACTTTATCTGAAGAGAAACCACCATCATCTAATATAGTAACTTTTGATGTTATATTACCATCTTCTTGGTCATTAGCTGTAACGCCATCTTTTAAGTTAAAATCACTTTTTCTCTTAACATATGTTACATCTTCAACTTTTATAGTTGGGTATTTTGCTTTTATTATCTTTTCAGCATTATCTAATTCAACTTTAAATAATTCATATGCTGGATGATTTTCAACTTCTTTTCTTAATTCTTCTACCTTTTCTAAAGTATTGTAATTTTCTGATACATCTGTTTTATTTTCATCTTTGAATAAAGTTGACATTTTATCAGCTAGTTTATCTTCTTTATAGAATGATACTTCACTTAAACTTGCCCAATTTTCACGAGCTTCTACAAATTTAAGTTTTACTCTTCTTGCACTTACTTTGCTCATGTCGAACTGTACAATGTCATTAGGTGATCCAGAATATGATCCACTTCCTGCTAAATAAAAATCATCCCCTGATTCATTTTCAGATACATATATTTCAAATTTTGTTGCAAAACCTTTATTATACGCATCTCTTCTTGCACCATATGCCATTTTACTTATTTCTTGAACTTCTCCCAAGTCAAATATAACTTCATTTTTAAATGTGTCGCTATTTTGATTACCAGTTTCCCAATGAGTATTTATATTTCCATCTATTGCATTAGTTATTTTACTATTTCCATAATGACCTGCGTTATTTGTTACAGATGCTATAGGTAATTTAAATTCATCATTATATGATGATAAATTATTAAATTTACCAAATTTAGATTTTTTAACTACATAATCTTCCGATACTGTTACATATCCTTTTTGTATTGCAACATTATCATTTGAATCTTTTACTTTGTATACAATTTCATATCTACCAATTTTATTTGGCACAAAGTTGTTTGATTCAATTGTAATATTTTTTGTTAAATCTCCATCTTCTTGGTCATATGCTTTAATATCTTTCATCTCATCTAATGTGTCACCAAGTTTTAAGAACTTTTCATTTGCAGTTATCTTTGGTTTACCATTGTTTGTAGTTAATTTAGGATTAACTATTATACAGTGGTCTGCTGTATTTCCATTTCCACCATCATTTGCTTCTATTATTAATTCTTTAACACCCGATATTGGTACACTTATATAAGCTAAATTATCATAATATCCTATAACATTTGTAGTTGCTAATGTTTTTCCATCTGCTATTATCTTAAATGTTACACTTGAATTATTATTTGGTTGTATAGCTGAAGAATCAATACCTACTAACGCCTCAAATTTATCATATTCTTTATCAGATAAATCATAAGTTATTTTTCCATTTGCATGAATTCCAAAACCTTTTTCAAATTTTTTAGTTGTTGAATTTATTCTACCTTGTATATTAGAATTTCTTCTTGGTGTTCCCCATGAAGTTGTAGCTGATTTCCATTCAAAATCTGATAAATAATCGTAATCACTTACCACTTCAACTTTCATTATTTTTTCTATATTTGTATTGTTTTCAGTTATTATATATTTTACTTCGTAATTTCCACCTCTCGTAGTATCAACATTGCTCTCAACTTTTAATGACTCTGTTATATCTTCGCCTTCATTTGTAAATGCTTTTGCATAACTTTTAGCATCAAATTTTTCATTTAATTTCAATGTCAATTTCTTTTGTTGAACACTTATACTTGGTTTTAATGAGTTTAACTGAACTTTATCTCCCGTTGATAAGTTTAATGCATATGGAACAACTTCATATTCGATGTTTTCATTTGTGTCTTTAGCTTTAGTATCTGTATAAGTACCTGATGTAGTAAATGCAATTACTTTTCCATTTTTGATAATTTCAAATCCAAGTAAGTCATTTTTCATATCTTGGTTTATATCCATATTAAGCCTTATACCTGCATCAGTTTTTGATAAAGAAACATCTAAACCTGTATTTTTATTTTCAAATCCATTCCCTTTATAACTTAATGCATTTCCATTTAAGTACCAGATTTTTTCACAATCATTAGAGAATTGTTTTAATTTTTCTTTGCAACTATCAGATATTTTAAATCCGTATTTTTCAAAATATTTAGTTAAATCCATATTTAAAATTTCTGATGAATACAATGCTATTGTATCTCTTTTTTCCTGCTCATTTCTAACACTTGGCTTTCTTTTTCTATAAAGCGATTCTAGTTCTGGCCAATATGTATCTTTCTTTAATTGTAGTTGCCAAAACATCCCTAATCTTTGGCTATAACTAATATCATCAAAATTTTGTGATGAATCATCTGGAGCTAATAAATTGTATAACTCATTATATGGAACTCTATCGCCTGCATTATTTTTCATATATGCATTATTTGAAAACATGTTATTTGTTATTTCACCAAGTTCTCTAGATGATATATCCATTTGGTGACCAACTTCGTGAATCATCCCCCAAAGTATACTATTAATACTATCTTGGTCTGTTCTTAATGCTATTTCCTGGATATGTCTTTGAATACCAACATGGTCTCCCGCAGCATATGCAGCTCCATATGGTTGCATTAATCTTACTGTTGTTCTAACATTTGTAGAATCATTTGTCGGATCACTTTTATCATCTTTTAATCCAGCAAAATCAAAAGCATCTTGTATTTGTTTATTCCAAACATCAACACTTTCATCAACATCAACACCTTCATTTACATATACTTGATATGCAGCTTTTGTTGTTCCTGTATACATAAATCTTTTTGTATTAAATTCATATATATCAACTGTATTTTCAGGGTCTTTTTCTAATTTTACTTTATAAGCTTTTAGTTTTTCTAAAAAAGCTTCTTTATCATCTCCTACATTAAATAAAGGAAATTCTTCTCCACCTTCAATACGAACTATTGGAGCTTTTCCTTGCTCACTTGATGTGTATTTATTTATTAAATAAACAGCACCACCTTTTACAGGTTTGTTTGTCCATGAATTATTATAAATTTCAGGAACTGTTATAACATTAAGCCCTCTTTTTAATTGATACTCTCTTTTCCAATTATTATAATGTCCTTCTTGTTGGGTAAATGCTATTTTAGGAAGGGGTGCACCTTCTTGAGCCTCAACATAAATTTTGAATACTTCTCCTGGTTTCGCTACTATACCAGTAGATTGTAAATCTGTTCCAAATCTAGACATTCCTAATGTATTTCTTGCTTTTGCATGAGTATCTCCATATTGTGTCAACGTAAAAGTTCTATCTGAATAATCTTTGTCTCCTTGTAATATCTCTTTTGCTAGATTTATTGCGTATTCTAAATCATCTTTTAGTGGATGTTTATTTACTTCATCTTCCAATTTATTTATTACATCTATACTGTTGTATTTATCTTTTAATTTAGTCATAGTACCATCTGTAAATAAATCATTTATAGTTTCAGATAGTGTATCTTTTTTATAAAGCATAAATTCTGAAGCTGATGCCCAATTTTGATTAGCTTTTTTAAATTTAAATTTTATTCTTTTAAATTTAGTTTCTTCAAATTTTATTTCTACGATATCTCCAGTAGAACCTGAGTATCCACCTTGGCTTACTAAAGTAAAGTCATCTTGGTCATCTGTTAGTGAAGCATATATTTCAAATTTCTCAGCAAAACCTTTACCTTTTGCTCCATCTTGTCTTGCTCCATATACTATTCTATCTAAACTTGTAACCTCATCTAATGTAAGTGTCACTTCATTTTCAAAGTCTTCTCTATTGTATCTTCCTGTTTCCCAATGAGTGCTAAAATTATTATCAATAGCTTTATATAGCTCTGATGCTGGATAATTACCACCATTGTTGTTTATTGCGATTATTTTAGATTTGTCTAATTTAAAAACTTTATTATATTTTTCTAAATTTTTGTTGTTAAGTAAATCAAATTTACTAACTTTAGCTTGATTTGATTGTACATCCTTTTTACTTGATATACCTTGTTTCGGCTTAATTTGTTCTACTTCATGAGCCAAAACTCCTACAGTGTTTGATGAAAAGTTAAAAATTATTGCTGCCAATGTTAAGGCTGCTATTCTTTTTTTATGCATTTTTCTCCTCCCGAATGATTTATAATCTCCTCAGAAGTACATTAATAAAAAAAGTTACTCAAAAAGAGTAACTTAAATCTAGCCTAATAATTTAATGTTTCGTGTAAAAGTATACACTTGACATTAATACTAAGTTTAAAACAAAAAGTATTGTAATGTACCCTTTGGCAACTGGCTGACATAGTTAATAACCTTAGTCCCTATAGCTTTGTGTCCCTAGATTTCCCTAGGTTTACCTATTTAATTTATACATTATTCTACCATTTATATCATTTTTTAGCAATTAAATTATACATTTTTTGATAAATTTATTTTTTAATCTATAACGTATTCTTTATATTCTAAATTTCACCATAAATTTAGTAGATATTAGCTATAATTAAACACAATATTTTTAACCATTTTTTCCCTGATAAAAAATTATTGATATGAGTATTTGTGTATATTATACTGTAAAAAACAAAAGATTTAGAAAGGATTAAATTTATGATAAAAACAATAAAACTTGAAAAGAAGGGACTAGATAATATAAAATTGCTATCTGGTGCACAACTAAAATATATCGCCTTCTTATCTATGTTAATTGACCATGTAAACAAAGCTTTAATATATCCTATTTTAGATGGAGGATTACTTTTAGAAATAAGTGATTTTTTTGATGTTATTGGAAGGATTGCATTTCCTTTATTCGCATTTTTCATTGTTGAAGGATTTTTCAAAACAAAAAGTCGAAAAAAATATCTTGCAAACTTATTAATATTTGCAGTTATATCAGAAATACCATTTGATATGTTTTTCTCCCGCACATTTTTTAATACAAGAGCAAACAATGTTTTATTTACTTTAGCATTATCTCTTATAACAATATGGATTATAGACATACTAAAAAGTAAATTAAAAAATAAACCTAGTATTTTATGGTATTTCTCATCAGTAGTATTAATTCTTATTTCATCATTTATATCTATGCAATTTGGATTAGACTACGAGCATTACTCAATAATAATCGTCTACTTATTTTATATTTTCTATAATAATCTTGTTATAGGTTGCGCTCTTGGATACCTTACTTTAATTAAAACACTTTGGTCTATACTAGGGTTTGGTCTTGTTCTTACATATAACGGAAAACGTGGTAATCAAAATAAAATTATAAATTATTGGTTTTATCCTGTTCACCTTCTTATATTAGGAATATTAAGAATGTATTTTAAAATCTAAAAAAAAGAGATTAGGCAAAACCTAATCTCTTTTTTTAGTATGTCAATTTCTTATCTTTTAATTCAAGTATGACATCTGATTTTTTTGCTAATTCCTTGCTATGAGTGACAACAATTACACATTTTCCCTGTTGATGAGCATTCTTTTTTAGTATTTCTATAATCTCATCTTCTGTATCGCTATCTAAATTTCCCGTTGGCTCATCTGCTAGTATTACTGGTGAATTTGCTGCAAGAGTCCTTGCAATTGCAACTCTTTGTTGTTGCCCACCTGATAATTTTAATACATTTCTATTAATTTCATCATCCTTTAATCCCAAGTCATTCAATATTCTTTTATCAGCCTTTGAATTAACGATTCTTATATTTTCTAAAGGTGTCATATAATCAATTAAATTATAGTTTTGGAAAATCAATGAAATATTATTTTTTCTATGATTTTCATATCCCTTTGCTTTTATATCTTCATTATTATATAATATTTGTCCGCTACTAGGTTCATCTAGACCTGCTAATAAAGATAGTAGGGTTGTTTTTCCTGAGCCTGAAACTCCTAAAATAGTGTAAAACTTTCCTTTTTCAAATTCTATACTTACATCATTTAAAACTTTTTTTCCATTTTTATATGAATAGTTAACCTTATTTAATGCTAAAATTGACATTTGTCTTCCTCCTAGCTCATTTTTGACAATATTTCTTTTGGTTTTAATTTAATTATCGATCTTGAAGATATCATTACCGAAGTTATAATTATAGCTGTTCCTATTAAATAAACATATGCAACTTCTTTCAATTCTACATCTACATCAATTTCATCTGCAGTTTGAGTTGCTAAAGAACTATTTGCATCAGCTCCTAAAGAGAATCCCCCAAATCCTTGTTGAACTTCTTGTATAGCTTGTTTGCTGGCTTGGCTAACTATTGCATTACCCATACTTTGTGAGATTGCTTTGCTTGAGAAGAAAGAAGCTCCAAAAGCTATAGTAGCTATAAGCAGTAATTCTATGATATATTGTGAAATAATTTTGAACTTTGGAACTCCTATAGAAAGTAATATTCCTGTTTCATGCACTCTTCCTTGAATCCAAAATGCTAAAACTAGTGAAAGTATTATTATACCAACTACAATTGCACCTATTAAAATTATATTTATAATTTTTTCCATAGCATCAAATGATTTTGATAATGCTAAAAAAGTATCTTCACTTTTTAATATTGTATATAAACTCCAGTCTTCTGAAATTTTATTAAGACTTGAAATTACGTCATCTACATTTTTGCTAGTGTTATATACAGCGCTTGTATATTGAATTTGACCATCTGAATATCCATATAAAGTTTTTAAAGTGTTTATATCTGATATTATAAGATTTTCTGGAATTTCTAACTGACTTCCTTCTCTTTTTGTGTTTTCACTTTCAAAGATACCTACAATTTCAAGGTCATATTCATTTGGTGAATCACTAGTTGCTCTGTAATCTACAGTATTTTTTGTTCCTTTTATTTTATCTCCAACTTTTAATTTATTTTTTTCAGCTAAAGCCTTGTGTATCAATACTTTATTTTTATCTGTTGCTACAAGGTGTCTTCCTTCTACTAGTCTTAGTGATTTGCTTGTAAATTTAGTATCGTATTGTGTTGATGTATGTCCTTCTACTGAAAAAAGATGTTTGTATTCTTCTTCATTGTATTGAATCATATTATTTGCAGGGTCAACACTGCTTATGTTCTTAAAGTCCATTCCTGAACCGCCAATTATACCATCATAATTTTTTATTCCATCCACTTTAGATATTTTATTAACTAAACTTTCTGGAATTAGTCCATCAAAGTTTGTAGCGAGATTTGTTTGAAGTTCAAATATGTTTGACATACCTTTATTTGAATCTTGTCTTGCTACTGTTGCTGCTTTTTTGATAGAAATTCCACTTAAAACAGCTGTTGCTATACCAAATAATATAAATAACATTATAAGACTTTTCTTTTTCTTTCTTGTTATATATAAAATTGATCTTTTAAATGCATTCATTGTTTTCCTCCTCTGTTTGATTTTCTAAAAATATTATAATTTGCTTATGTGAAATATTTATGAAACTTTAAAATAAAAATTACTAAGTTTCTAAAGTGGATCCTATACAGTGGACACGATAAAAAAACGTGTCTACTTGTATAAGATTTATTTTTATATAAAATATTTATAAAGGAGTTGATTTTTTATAAGTAAAAAATATCTTCAAGTAAAGAAATTAAGGAATTATCTATAAATAAATATGTTAAGAACGTAACTGAAAAAGGAATTACATATAC
>USRS01000042.1 GCA_900557165.1 uncultured Clostridium sp. | reverse complement strand
ATTGTCCAACTGCACTAGTTTATTTTTTCAATATATTTACTTTATTTTTATGAAAATATTATTAGAAATTTTTTTAGAAATGTTCTTTTGATATGTATATTTTTAATATTTGTTTTACAATATATAATCCCTAATTTAAATATATGAATTTATTTGTTTATCGTCAAGTAAAATAATACTTTTATTTTTAATATTATAAATTTAATATCTCATATAAAAATGATCACTTCTATCTTCTGCTTTATATGTTTATATTGACAAAAAATTTAATTGAATTTACTTTTAAAAAATGTTATGCTATCAAAAGTAAAAATCAATTTCAAACTTGAAATTGATTTTATACAATAACAAAGAGAGGTAATAAACATGATAAAAGTTGACAACTTGTCCTACTCATATCCACAAAGAGACTTATATAAAGATGTTTCATTTACATTAGAAGAAGGTCAACACTGTGCTTTTATAGGTGCAAGTGGTAGTGGAAAAAGTACACTTATAGATATAATTATGGATTCTGAAAACTATCTATTTGATGGTAAATTAGAAATGGAACCAAACTTAAAAATTGGCTATGTAAGTCAGTTTTCACAAAGAGATAAAACAAAAGAAATTACTGTTTTTGAATATATAGCAGAGCCTTTCATCAAATTACAAGAAAAGATAGCTACTCTTTGCGATGAAATGGGAACTTCTGATGATATTGAAACTTTATTAGAAAAATACCAAGAAGCACTAGATGCTTTCGATGCCATTGACGGTGATAATTTTGAAAACAATATTAATAAAAAATTAAATCTTGCAAACTTAAACAACCACAAAGATAGAATGATACACGAACTTAGTGGTGGAGAATTTAAACTTATTCAAGTAATAAAAGAAATGCTAAACAGCCCAGACTTAATGATTATGGATGAGCCAGATGTATTCTTAGATTTTGAAAATTTAAATTCACTTAAAAACTTAATAAATTCTTACAAAAAAACTATTTTAGTAATTACACACAACAGATATTTATTAAATCACTGCTTCAACAAAATTATTCATCTAGAAAATATGGAACTTCAAGAATTTGATGGAAGATATATTGATTATAATTTCTCTCTTCTTCAAACTAAAATTGAACTTCAAGAAATGGCCATTGCAGATGAAGAAGAAATTGCAAGAAATGAAGCTTTAATCGAAATATTAAGAGAAAAAGCAACTTACAATGCTGAAGCTTCTAGAGGTAGGGCTCTAAAAGCTAGAGTAAAAATTCAAGAAAGACTGGAAGCTCGTAGAATAAAAGCTCCTTTTGTAGATATAAAGCAACCTTATATAAACTTATCTACTGATAACGAAATAGAAGAAACTACTGCTTTAAAAGTTGAAAATCTTGCTATTGCTTTTGATGAAACACTTTTAGAAAATGTTAACTTCGAGATAAAATCTACTGATAAAGTAGCAATAATCGGTACAAATGGTGTTGGAAAAACTACTTTATTAAAAGAAATATTCAAAAATAACAACAATGCAATTAAAGTAGATGAAAATATAGAAATGTCTTATTTATCTCAAATGCAAGGTGATGTTATAAATGAGTCAAATACAATCCTTCAAGAGTTTTACGATGTAGGGTTTGAAACTTACGGAGAAATTAGAAGATATCTTGGAAAATACGGCTTTGATGCAGATATACTTACACAAAAGATAGATTCTTTATCTGGTGGAGAAAAAAATATTCTTCAACTGGCAAAAGTTTCTGCTAGTAGAGCAAACTTACTTTTAATGGATGAGCCTACAAGCCACCTAGATATTTATTCACAAATGGCCCTAGAAAAAGCCATAGCAGATTATAAAGGTGCCATATTAATGATTTCTCACGACTATCACTTTATAGTTAACTGCGTGGATTATGTTTTACTTATTGAAGATAAAACAATTAGAAAAATGAGCATGCGTAAATTTAGAAAAATGATTTATGCTAATCACTTTGACAAAGATTATCTACAAATTGAAGAAAAGAAAAAAACAGTTGAATTAAAAATTGCCTCTGCTCTAAAAGATACTGATTTTGAAAGAGCAAAAACTTTATCTGAGGAATTAGAAAAACTAATTAAATTAATGTAATAAATTACCCCCTTAAATTAATTTTTAAGGGGCTTTTTTAATTTTCATTCATATTTAGAGCATAATTTTTAAAATCTATTTTATTTTCACTCATAGGCAAATTCTTATTCCACGCCATATAGATACTTTTATATCCCAAATCATCTTTTATTTTTATTACAGAAATCTTAGTAGTATTAATCATTGGCGTATTTAAAATTATAGCAATACCTGCACCTGCTGCAACTAATCCAGAAAGTATACTGGAATGACTAGGCTCTGCATAAATTTTTGGTGTATATCCAATTAAATCAGAATAAGACTTGCTCATATCACTAGATTTATTATTATAAGCTATGAAATACTCATTTTTTAAATCTTTTAGATATACTTCCTCTTCGTTGGCTAATCTGTGATTTCTCGGAACTATTAAGACATATTCTTCATTTTTCACCAACACAGATTCTATGTCTTTATCCAAATCTTCTATATCGCTTATAAAACCAAAATCTATATTTCCATTTTTCAATCCTTTTATAATTTCTTCTGTAGATTGATTGTCCATATTAAATTTCACTTTTAAATTGTGATTAAAAAAGCTACTTATTAAAAAAGGAATATAAGTTGCTCCAATGCAATTAGTAGATGAAATGGATATAATCATATCATTGTTATTTTTCATTTCTTTTAATTTTAATTTACCTCTTTCAATTTCATTTAAAGCTTCTTTTGCATATTTCAAAAAAGCCTCGCCAAATTTAGTAATTTTTATATTTCTTCCTTCTCTTTGAAATAATTTAACATCCAACTCTTCTTCTAATTTCGATATTGCTTTGCTTAAAGCTGGCTGAGTAACAGACAATATATTAGAAGCTTCTGTAAAATTTTTAGTTTCTGCTATAACTTTAAAATACTCTAGTTGTTGTAAATTCATATTTATCTCCTACATATTAAACTTAAAATTTATAACTTTTAGTTATAGTTTTATGAATATTTTTAATTAGACATAACTAATCCTATAGTGCTATAATCTCATTATCGCCTTATACAGTATTAATTAAAGTATAAAAAATTATAAATTTTATACATATAAATGTCAAACTATTTTAAGCTGTATATAAAAAAATCAAAGGAGAATTAAAAAATGTTTAATGTAAATAAAGAAAAATGTATTGGATGTTCTCAATGTGTAAAAGACTGTCCAGTTTCTGCAATTTCACTTAATGAAAATAAAGCTGAAATAAACAACACAACTTGCTTCAAATGTGGTCACTGTATAGCAATATGCCCTGTTGAAGCTGTATCAACTGATGATTACAATATGGAAGAAGTAATTCCTTATGATAAAGCTAAGTTTACAGTAGATGCTGAAAATCTTTTAAACTTTATAAAATTTAGAAGAAGTACTAGAAGATTTAAAAATCAAAAGGTAGAAAAAGAAAAAATAGAAAAAATAATAGATGCAGGAAGATTTACTCAAACATCTACAAATAGCCAAGATGTTTCTTACACAGTAGTTACTGATAAACTTGATGAGTTAAAAGAATTAGCTTATGAAAGCTTAAAACAAAAAGGAGAATATATTTTAGCTAACTTAACTCCTGAAACTGCTTATTTAGAAAGATATGCTAAAATGTGGGTATACTTCTATGATATGTACAAAAAAGACAAAAAGAATGATAAATTATTCTTCAATGCACCACTTGCAATATTTGTATCTTCTCCTAATGTTACAAATGGTACTTTAGCTTCATCAAATATGGAACTTATGACTGATGCACTAGGTCTTGGTACTTTCTTCAGTGGATTTTTATTAATAGCTGCTAAGGATAATCAACCAATGTTAGATTTACTTGGTGTAAAAGACCACAGTCAATTATCATCATGTCTAGTAATTGGATATCCTGATGTTAAATACAATAGAACAGTTCCAAGAAAAGAAGCTGTTGTAAAATGGATATAATATTACATATAAAAAAGATAGATTATTAAAATCTATCTTTTTTACATGCTTGCATTTAAGCTTCCAAAATTGTCGTCATCATTTTTATTATTGATTTTATCCATAATCTTAGTGTAAACCACATCAAATCCTTTGCTATATAATGCTCCAAATACATTATTTACAACTCTAAACACTAATGTATCCACAAAACCAATTGTCTCAATTGCTGCAGGCAGGGCAGAAAAATTATTTATAATAGTTTTATTTTCATAACTAGCACAAAAACCTGCCAATAATCCTGCTAATATAGGAAATACTCCCACCATATTTTTAGGTAATAATATATAAGCTGTACCAAATAAAATTGCCCCAATTAAAATTGATGAAATTCTTATTTTGCAACGATGATTTAATTTTTCCTCACTACTTTGAGAAAGTACAGTCATGCATGCAAAAGCCAGCCACATTGTTCTTTTGAAATTAAGCATTTCCCCAATAAATACTACTGAACTTATTCCAAGGGCAAGCTTTAATTGCCAAGCTCCCTTTTCATGACTTATATCAAAAGATTTTAAAACGTCTAAAATTGTATTGTTAAATTCTATTTTCAATTTTTTATTTTTTATATAGAAAATTAAAGCTACAATTACTCCTCCTAGCAATAATCCCATAAATCTTAAATAAAAAGATTGTATTGAAGTAACTGGATTTCCATATAAAAGGAAATAAGATAATATTAATACTGTGTGATTCGCATACATCATATTGTTGCAAGTAAAAATTATTATTGATAATATGGATACAAAGTTAATAACAAATCCTACAAAATGATTTGAATTACTTGCTAAATAAGGACATATTGCATAAATCATAAAAACACCTAATAGTGTAAAAGCTGATTGATCAATTTTAAAATCTAAATTTGTAAATCTAAAAGTAAGCACTAAAAGTATAGTAACAACACCTACCATGCTATTTTCTGATCCAAAAAAGCTACTAAAAAATACTACTACCAACATACAAAATAAAATACATAAAATATTTTTTAATATAAAAGCCCCTAAGTATTTTTGTTTTGTTTTTTTGTCTTCTTCATTTTTTATCATGGGCTTTAACCGCTCTGCTCCCAATTGCATTGCTTGATAAAAAGTCATATTGTTTTTTCCCATTAATTTCTCCTATTCTTTGTTCATTATTTTATTTGCTTTTTCTATACATGAGATTAAATTAAAAAATTCTTCATCTCCTAGTTTTAAGCGTAATTCATTAATTGGTGATAAATATAATTCGTATATTTTAAATAATTCTTCTTTTCCATATTCAGTTATAAATACAGAGTAACTTCTTTTATCATATTCGTCTTGTTTTTTAGTTACATATCCATCTTTATTTAATTTATCTACTAATCGACTTACTATAGTTTTATTTAGATACATGGCTTTACTTAAATTAGCAGGAGTCATGCCTTCATTATGAAGAACAAGCTGAGATAATAAATCATATTCTTGTGCTGTTCTTTTGTTTTTTATAGTTGAATGAATTATTAAACTTCTACTAAATAGTCTTACTTCGTTCATTTTTTCCATCATATATATAAATTCTTTTTTTTCCATTTGTCTATCCTCTCAAAACTAGTTGACTTTGTTAACTATATTAATAATATATTATAACTAGTTAACTTTGTCAACTATCTACTTTTCCATTTCTTCCAATTTATGTTTCAAAAATTTATTTATATCAACTACCTTATGATTTAATCTTGAATACTCAGCTGCAAAAGGCATCACATGACTTTCAATGGAATCTATTGCACTGGTTTTTATATGTGATTCACCATTGTTTACTGATTTTATAAAGTCTTCCATAAGCTTAAAATCCCCTCCTCCATGACCACTTTTTATTATTTTAGGATGAATTATCATATGATTTCTATCTCCAAAATTATGCACTTCTATTACATTTTTCAGCGAATTACCTCCTACTTCTCCATGGGTAAACATAAGCTTTGTAGTTCTACTACAATCATTTGTAAAAGCATATAAATTAAAAGTTGCCGTTATATTATTTTCAAATTCTAAAATACTAACCATATGATCAGCCACATTATTATCACATTTATATACACATTTTCCATAAGGACCTGTAGTTATGGCTTTTTTAAAATTTTCATTGGTTGGATTAGAGTCCACTGCATATAAAGATGCTTTTAATCGATTATCTTGCAAATATATTTTCTTAGCACTATAAGGGCAAAATTCTTTTTTTATGCAATTTACACATCTGTCGCTCATATCCTCTTGGAAATTTTCTTCTATCATATGACTTAAACTACCAAAAGAAGATATATACTTACAATGTTTTCCTGTCAACCATAATAAAATATCCATATCATGACAACTTTTAGCCAGTACTAGAGGACTTGTTTTATTGCTATCTCTCCAATTGCCACGTGTATAACTATGGGCATAATGATAATAACCTATATTTTCATTGTGTTGTATGCTCACTAGCTGGCCCAGTTCTTTGCTATCTACTATTTTCTTCAATTCACTAAAAAATGGTGTATATCTTAATATATGACATATCATAAAGACTTGATTAGGGTATTTTTTTGCTAGTTCTCCCAATTTTATAACTTCTTCTAATTTATTTGACATGGGTTTTTCTAATAAAATATGATATCCTTTTTTTAAAGCCATTTGGGCTGGCTCATAATGTTGTTCATCATTAGTAGCTATTATTAAGGCATCAGCTAATTTATCTTTTGAAAGTAAGTCCTTATAGGAATAAAATGTATTTTCTTCTTTTATATTATATCTATTTTTAAAATTATTTCTTTTTTCTTCATTAGGCTCTGCCACTGCCACAACTTGGCCTAAAGTAGGATTTTCCAACAAATACGGTGCATAAGCATTCGTTCCCCTAACACCTGCTCCTATTACGGCAACTGAAATTTTTTTCATACTATCTCCACCTCTATATAGTAATTTTCATCCTTACTATATATTCATATGTGGATAATTTAAATGATTATGATTTTTAATAAAATTAAAAAAGAACAGTTTTAAATAACTGCTCCTTGTACATAATTATTAAAATTTATCCTTATATAAAGTGTATTTACCGTACATACTCATTAAATCTTTATAGGCAACTTCTATTTTTTCTTCCGACTCACCTTTAATTATACTTTCAGAGTATATATCTAGTAATGTAAATATTTTTCTTGAATCTAAACAATAATTTTCCACTTCCAATTTGTCTAACTTCGATTTAAAAATATCCATTTTTTCCTGTAAATCATTTAGTATTTTATTATTTTCTTCAAATATATCTTTACTATTACAAATTAGTTGGCAACAAGATAATAATTTCTTCATATCAGATATTTGTAAATAATTATTAATAATAGAAACCATGGCATCAATAAATTTATTGTTTGCCTTAAATTGTTTTAAAAATATCTTGTCTATACTCATACGTTCTTATCTCCCAATTTAAACAATTTTTTTTATTATACAATAAACATAATGTCGTAATATGTCGAAAATTGTAATCATAATAATATTTTTTTAATTTTTATACATTAAATTTATTTATTTTAGCCTAAGTAATCATATTTTTTATATATTTAATCAACTCTACTTCTTTATTTACATGAATTTGACATATTATAAATCTTTCTATGGGAAGTTTTAAATACTTATTGTCAAAGACTCTTTCCCTTTTTATGTGAGCTTTACCTGAATCAATATTTATATAAATACAATCCGTATATTTGTATTTTGTCTTAAAGATAACTAGGCTATTTATATTTGTTTGAATTAACTTCCATTTGTATAAGTTTAGCTTTAAAATATTTGCCTTTAATATTTCTATATTCATATATACTAACTTCCTTTTTAGTATATAATCTCCTAAAATCTAATATTTTATAATTTTATCTTATATTCATACCAAGCATCACATTATAATCAACTATCTGACTTTATATACTTTAAAATTAGCATGCCATTTATTATTAATAGTAAAAAAACAACAGTTATAGCATACACTTCCCTTATCATTACAATTAATATAGGAATCATCTCAAAATAATTGCAATGTTACATGAATTACACCAATACTTATGGTTTTACAATTCTAACGAAAGTAATTCTTCAAAAAGAAGATATTACAAATTGGCTTAGCACTCTTAATTTAGAAAAATAAAAATAGCGAGTGAGCATTTAATGCAAACTCGCTATTTTTATCTATCCCGTCAAGTGAGATAACTTTTCTACAAATATATCGTACCAATCAACAGACCAATTTCTACTGTGACATAAACTTAGCAATTCATTTTCATCATTAACACCTTCAGCTGTAATTATTTTATGAGTTTCTTTATTTACAATAAGACCATTATCAATACTATCAGAAATAAATTTATACATGGCCACACTTCTTATATGTGAAAATTCAGCCGTTCTAACTTTCAACGGTTCATTGGTCAATTCATCATTTTTTATATGATAAGCATTAATACGTTTTTTCTTAAGTAGCCTTCTTTGGCTTTTTAGTTGATTTTCATATTCTAATCTAAGTAATTTTGCTTTTTCACAGGAACTTATGGCATCATAAAACTGTTTAGAAGTCTCTAGATACATTCCCTTAGTACCAGTACCACTTTCTTCTATACTTTTTGCAATTAATTTTAATATTTCATAACCTCTCACATAAGTTTCATTTCCAAAAGTAGCCTTGGATTGGTCAGGAATTTGCATAAATATATATTCTATATTGTTTTTTGTTGTTCTAAGTATGCTGTGAAGTTTATCTTTTCTCACCCAAACCCATCCTTTGTAGTCAATCCTAGATGTGTTTTTCCAAGCATTTGAAATTTCCTTAACAACCTTACTCTTTGCCTTTTCGTTTACTTTTGGTTCATCTATTTTCAAGTCTTTTACAGAGTAAGGAATCATCAAATTATTTTCTTGATTTTTAATTTTTACCCACCATGGAATTATACATTTCGTTTAATTTTGCCATTGCCAAAGTAGATTTAGGATGGTTGTTAATATCAGGATGTATCTCTTTTAAAATTTTATCTCTCCAAACTTTTGCCTCATTTTTATTATTAAAAAGAGACTTTGTTATTCCTAATTTTTTCATCCTAACTTCACCATCAAGTTCAGTTAAATAAAAAATATATTCATTTGATTTAGATGTGAAATATTCATTGGAAGTTTTCATGTCACAATTGTAGATTTCTTGTATTAAATTTGAAAACTTGTTTATGTTTTTGTAAAGGTCCTTCCAACCCCTACCAGTTATTTTTATATTGTCTCCCACATCTTTTTTTATTTCTTTTTTGACTTGTGCAAATTTTCCCAAAGTCTTTAATTCATCTACATTTTTAACATTAATCCATCTCATAGCAAGACCCCTTAATTTTATTTCCCTATATTATATTCTAATTTTATCTTGCTAATGATTTTTTATAAAAAGTAGATAAAATATATTATTATTTATACAAATATTCTCTAGTTAAAGGAAGAGAATTATTAACTCCCTTAGTAAATACAATTTGATGAAGGTCTATAACACCTGTATAAAAACAAGCTGCACAAGAATACAAATACATTCTCCACATTCTTACAAACTTTTCATCAAACATCTCTCTTACCTTATCTGTATTTTTTTCAAAATTGTCAGCCCACTTTAATAAAGTTTTATAATAATGCATTCTCAAGCTTTCCACATCTACAGTATAAAATCTATAATCAGCAGACAAAGATATTATTTCTCTCAATGTTGGAATTACACCACCTGGGAATATGTATTTTTTAATCCAAGCATCTCCTTCAGATTCATAAAGTCCACTTATATAATGAAGGACAAATACACCTTCTTTTTTAAGAACTTTAGAAACACATTTCATAAATAAATCATAATTACTTCTTCCCACATGTTCTAACATTCCCACACTTACAACTCTATCAAATAATAATCCTGATTTTTCAAGTTCCCTATAATCCATTAATTTCACTTGCAAATAATCTTGTAAATTTTCTTTTTCTATTCTCTCTTTAAATGCTTTAAACTGTTCTTCACTTAAAGTAATTCCTAGTCCTTTTATTTTGTATAATTTAGCAGCTTCTATAAGCAATGCACCCCATCCACAACCTATATCAAGCAAAGTTATACCTTCTCTTAAGTTTAATTTCTTCAATAAATGATGAATTTTATTAAGTTGAGCTTCACCAAGAGATTCATTTTCATTTTTAAAATAAGCACAAGAATAGCTAAGAGTATCATCTAGCCACAATTTATAAAAATCATTTCCTATATCATAATGATATGTAACTTCTTCTTTTTGCTTTTTTGTAGATGTTAAATTTGAAAAAATCTTTGGAAGACCTTTAAAATCCGTAGTAAACTTGTCTTTATATTTTAATACAGTATTTAGCATTAATGAAAAATCTCCCTCTACTTCCAAATCACCATTCATATATGCTTCTCCAAATGCCAAAGTAGTACTTGTAAGTATATCCTTTTTCGGTATAGGTTTTTTCAAAATAATCTTAAATAAAGGCTCATTTTCACCTACCTTGACTTCATCACCATCCCAAAATTTCACACAAAATGATTCATCCTTAAAAGTATGTAAAAAAGATTTTATAAATATTTTATCTACGTTCATTATTTAGCTCCTTTATATCTTTTAATGTAAAATTTCTTAAATATTCCTATTATTTACAATAATTTATAAAATATTCATTTTCATTTTCCTTATATTAAAGCAATAAAAAAGCCAAAAACAGATTTAAACTATTTTTGACTTTTTTATTTATATTCTATACTTCATTTAAGTGGAATACTGCATTAACCTTACCTATAGTTTCACCTAAACTATTTTTTAAATGTTCATGTCTAAAGTTTTTCAAAGCTTCCATCTCTGAAGTTGTAAGAACATTTAATTCTTCTAAACATCTCATAACAACAGGTGGCACGGCTCTATTCATATTTCCATCTTCTATTTTTATGGCAATTCCCACATCCATTCCTTTAACTGCCAAACAATAAACACCATCAGCACCAATTTTGCCAATAAGCTTGCCATTGGTATGTTTTATAAGTTCTGTACAAAATCCTCCACTTCCAGCAACCATCTCTGGATTTTCATTCATTGAATCGAAAATTTTATCACAGGCACTTTTTAACTCATGTTGTAAATCATCAGTAAAAGTAAATTTAGAAAAAGCTAGTGCTGCATTATAAAGTGGCATACCATGTACAGGTACTCCGCATCCATCTGTTCCTATTATAATTTTACTTTCATCAATTTCACAAATATGAGCTATAAGTTTTTTTAAATCTTGTTGCAAAGGATTATCTATAGAATTATAATTTTCTATATCATATCCTTTTGCTAAACATGATGCTAACATTCCACAATGTTTTCCTGAGCAATCTGAATTTGCTGGTGTTAATTTAATATGATTTTCAAGTTGGAAGTTTTTATACTTTTCATTTATAGAATAAGCTCCCTTGCAAAGGAGATTACTTTCATTTAATCCTATTTTATTAAATATCTTATCGATAACTGCTCTGTGCATATCTTCTCCATAATGAGAAGAACACATAAGTGCTATTTCATCATCTTCAAAATTATATTTTTCTACTGCCCCACTTAAAAATACATTTAATGCTTGAATTGGTTTTAGTGATGAGCGTAAATAAGCAACTTTATAAGGATCACCTTTATAATATTTTAATTTTCCATCCCTTCCTACTACTGCTATATCACCTCTATGGATATTTTCTACTAATGGACCCCTTGTTACTTCCAAAAGAACTTCTGACATAATTTAGTCCTCCCCTTTTTATTTATTGATACAATTTTTAGTATTTATAGTTATATTATAGAGGATTTTTAATATTTAAGTCATATTTTTTTATTTAATTATATTTATCAAAGCTTTCTTTTAAATCATTTAAAAATCGATCCATATCCTTTCTTATTTGACTTACGCTTGTAGATGTATCTAATATTAATTTTGATCTATCTTTCATATATATACTCAATCTATAAGCTTCATAATATGGATTTTTCTTATCATCAACTTCTTTTAAATCCATTTTTTCTATATCATCGTAATGTATAGTAGAAATTTGCCCTTTATGATTTTTATCCATAGTAGCTATTTTAATGCTATTATCATCAGATAAAATAACTTTAAATTTATTTATTATGGAGCTATTTTCGCCCTCAAAACGATTGTTTTTTAAAGCATACAAACTATGGATATAAATTTTACTTTGTATTTTTTTAGGAGTTTCTTTTTTTATAAACTCAATAAAATTTTTCATATCATTTTCACTTACATTATCAGTATTTGAACGTATTGATTGCTTAAAATATACATTATCAATTATGCCATCTAATTTCATAATAGTATCCTCCTAATATTTCTTTATTCTATATTTCTACAAATTAGAAGGATTTTCCTTTAAAAACAAATTGATTCTCATATTCACGTCTAACGGCGAATATTGCACTATATTCTGTTAAATCATATATTACAGACCACTGAGTCATACTAGTTGCATCTTCTGTTTCTTCTTGACTAATTATCTCCAAAAGTGACATAGCCTCATGTTTGTTCATTCTTGGAAGAGGTTTTAAATCTGTTGTTGTATCTTCTCTAAAGGATAAAACAGCCTCCAAAACTTTATATCTATCATATCCGTGACCCAATCCGTTCATTCTATTGGCCAAATAGAAATTTGTAACATAATTTCTCTTTAATACTGTCATGGCATTTTTACAATATTCCAATACAACAGAATGCCCTTCTTTATCAACTAATTGAAAATGAAAATTCCCCTCTGGCAAAGAAGATTCCATATCATAATTTTCTAATAATTTAAGAGCTTCACCTACATTTGATGATTTATCTAAAACCATACGCATGGCAGATGTAGTTGTTATTTTTGCTTTTTTACTATTTTGACGTGTAGGAGGTCCATCTAGTTTTAATACACATATAGCAAGACCCTTTTCATTCATTCCATCCATAATCAAATACGGAAATGCCATAGTCATAGAAAGGTCAGTTTTGCCATCATCAAGACTTCCTACTCCATATAAAGTTCTTTTTCCATCTGTAATCCAACCTGTATCTACCATTCCCATGGATTCATATCCATCTTCTGGCGATGTTTTCATCATAACTGCTGTCATATCCATTTTATAGTCAAAATTTCTACATAATATTATGTGGTTGTCAGGCGTTCTTGCCACAAAAGAGCTACAACCTGCATCTATGCCTCCTTTTGTACTTTCTCCCTCAAATGCTTTATTGTTTAGAAGTTCATTTTCAACAAACTTTATTAATAAGTTTAAATCTGTCACATTTAATTGTAACAATTTATCCAATTTATAATCAGCCACATAATTCATAAAATAAAGCTTACCATCATCTAAGTTTGAAATTGATTTAACAGTTTCTATTTGTTTTTCATTGATTAATTTCTTATATGGATTTTCTTTTTCATTCATTTTAATTCCCCCTTACTTCATTTTATTATTCTTAGTTATTTTTTAATATAATATTATTAGAGACTATTAAGTAAACTTATAATAGTAAAAATATAATTAAAGGAGGCATTCAAAATGAACATTAAAGCTAGTAAAATTTCTATTGTCTTGCTTTTAATATCTTCATTATTAATATCCTTGTTATTTACTGGATGTGTTGCTAATTTTAAAAAAGATAATACAAAAGAAAGTAAAAATGAAACTTCTCAAATAGTTTATTGCGATAATTGTGGAGAACCTTCCAATGAAATCACAAAATACTGTTCTAAATGTGGTAAAGAAGCAAAATGGCTAAGTGATAAACCTTCAACTGATGAAACTTCCAAAAAGAAAGAACAAAATAAAGAAAAAAATAAAAATAAAGAACAAGTAAAAAATAATTACAACACTTCTGAATCAACTCCTAAACAAAATCGTCAAATTAACTACAAAGCAAAATATCTAAGTAAGCTTTCTCAATTGGAAGATGTATATGAAAATCCTGATAACGCTTATGATTGGTCTACAACTGGTGATGCAGCTCAAGCAGAATACGAAAGATATCAAGCTTGGGACGATATGTTAAATGAAATTTACTCCCTATTAAAAACTCAACTTAGCAGTAGTGAAATGAAAGCTTTAAAAAATGAAGAAATTAATTGGATAAATTATAGAGATAAAACAGCTGAAAATGATGCTCGCGACTTTGACGGTGGATCTAATTATTCAGTTGTATACAACGGTTCTCTTGCTACTACTACAAAGGATAGATGTTATGAATTAGTTAATAATTATATGAAATAAAATACTATTAAATATATATAATAAAAAACTCTCACAAAAATAACTAAGAATTATTTCTGTGAGAGTTTTTAGTTATAAAGTTTTATAAAGAAAGCTTATCAATTTCTCCAGATTGTATTGCATTAATATTTTTAGCAATTTTTTCTTTAGGCCAATCCAAACATCATTGCCAATTACAATATCCACCTTGTTATCCCATGAAGTGAATACATTACTACGATCAAGATTCCATTCTTCAAAGAAAAGTGGAAATGGATAAGTTGATAAAGAAGACAAAGTATGATTTGCACTATTAAATAAAAACTTTGTACCACAAGCTATAGAACAAAACTTGTCAATTATAAGTTTATCCTTATTTATTGGATAATTATATTAGGATTAGTAATTACATTTTTCAAATAAATAATTTCTTTATCTCCTATACGAGGATAAATTTCTCTCTGTGAACTATTCATATAAATCACCCCTAATTTAATTATATACCTTTTCTAATACTATAAATATCTAGCTTTTTTTATTAAAAATAATATAGTATTATATTAAGGTACTTTGCTAATATAAATTTAAAAAGGAGTTCAACTATGAATTTACAACAAGAAGAATTTTTAAAACAAAACAAAGTAAAAAACATAAAATATCCCATAGATTTGTTTATCTTCCTCCTTGGAGATAAGTGGAAGTTTCTCATATTATGCAAACTCTTAAGTGGAACTAAGCGATTTAATGAGCTAGAAAAATTAATAGGCAACATTAGCGCAAAAGTTTTGACACAACAATTAAGGGAATTGGAGACTTTCGGCTTTATTTCCAGAAAAGTTTACAATCAAATTCCTCCAAAAGTGGAATACTCCATAACTGATTTTGGCAAAACCTTAGTTCCTACTATGAAATCTATGTTTGATTGGGCTATGACCTATGGTGATGAATTTTCTTGGTTAGGTACTTTAGATATAGATAAAAATTTACAATTTCCTTATGAAAAAAAGCTTTAGCACTTATTTGTGTTAAAGCTTTTTTGTACTTAATCCATAAATATTTCTGGATTTCTTTCAATATGAGCAAAATTTGTTTCAAGCATATTTTGCATATTTTTAAATGCCATATGTGTTATTTCTTTAGAATTAAATGGACATCTTTTTATACAACTACAGCATTTTATACATTTATTCACATCTATATTTTTGTAATTATTAAAATCTATGGCAGATGTTGGGCAATGTTTAGCACATATACCACAATTTACACAAGTGTCATTAGTTTCTGGCGCCATTGGTGGCATAGCAATATTTTTTACTACATAAGGGAAGTTTCCAGGCACCTCTATATTTTCCAATTGGTTTAAATCATTTAAATTATCTAATTTAACTTTTATTTTTTTACCAAAATCATAAGCTATACTTAAATCCTTTGCATTTGGTCTTTTAGTTGCCAATTTACTTGTAGATGAATGTTCTGTAACAAATGTAGATGCTGCTAAAGTTTTAAATCCGTTATCTTCAAATATATTTTTTAATTCTAAAAGACTATCTTCATAATCTCTATTTCCATATGTGGCTACAAATACAGCCAAAGAATTATTACCTTTTATTTTTTCTGTATAAGGTTGTAGTAATTTTGGAAACCTTCCTGCATATGTTGGTACACCTACTATTACTATGTCATTTTCATCAAAATACAATTCATCTTTTCTATTTTCAACAAGTGTAATATTAAAATCCTTGTAATCTAAATCCATTCCTTTTGCTATTTCTTTTACAATTTTTTTAGTTCCATCTGTTGGACTAAAATACAGTAAATTTAATTTTCTTTTCATTTTTATTTCTCCTCTGTCATTTTCATAAAATGATTATAAAGAAAAATAATAAATCAAACAATAATGCACTTTTTAGTTAGTAACTTACCAATTGGTAAGTCAGTTTATTTTAGCGACCTACCAATATTTCTTGTTCCTTAGGATAACGTGCCCCTACTAATTGAATATGGTTTATATCTTCCCTAATTTTTTTCAATTCATCTTCTGTAAAAACAACATCCATAGAACCTATATTTTCTTCTATTCGTGAAATTTTCTTACTTCCCGGTATTGGTACTATCCATGGTTTTTGAGCAAGAAGCCATCCTAGTGCAACTTGAGCAGGTGTTATATTTTTTTCTTTTGCTAAATTTTCAACATAATCTACTAGTTTAATATTTGTTTGTAAATTTTCTTCATTAAATCTTGGAATTTGACTTCTAAAATCATCTTTTTCAAATTTTGTATCCTTTTTTATTCTTCCTGTCAAAACTGCTTTTCCTAAAGGACTAAAAGGAACAAATCCTATGCCCAACTCCTCTAAAACTGGTAGTAATTCATCTTCCACATTTCTATACCACATGGAATATTCACTTTGTACTGCCGTTAAAGGACACACTTTGTGAGCTCTTCTTACACTTTCCACACTGGCTTCTGATATACCCCAATTAAGTATTTTCCCTTCTTCCATCAATCTAGAAATTTCTCCAGCAGTTTCTTCAATATCCACTGTAGGGTCAACTCTATGTTGATAATACAAATCTATACGATCTGTTTTTAATCTTTTTAATGAGTGTTCCACAGCTCTTCTTATATAATCAGGCCTACCACAAATTCCAATAGGTCTTCCCAAAGCATCTTTTAAATCATCTTCTAAACTAAATCCAAATTTAGTGGCAATTACTACATCATTTCTATATGATTTAAGGGCTTCTCCTAATAGCTCTTCGTTTGAACCTTCTCCATATACATCAGCTGTATCAAAAAAGTTACTCCCAACTCAACAGCTTTTCTTATAACTTCAATTGCTTCATCTTTTGGTATATATGGCGGATAACTTTGAGAAAATCCCATACAACCAAGTCCCACACTTGAAACTTCTAATTTATTTTTCCCTAATAATCTTTTTTTCATTTTAAATATTCACCTTTACCTTATTAATAAATCATCACTTGACAGTAAACTTCATCATCTACTACCATAATCATAGACCTTAAAGTATGGTTTAAGTCAATGCTTTATTTTATAAAAAATAATAATTTATTTATAAATAGGGGGTAAAATGAAAGAAACATATTATACTATTAAAGATGTATCTATGAAAACTGGTATGAGTCCATCTACTTTGAGATATTACGATAAAGAAGGGTTGCTTTCTTTTGTAAAAAGAAATAATGCTGGTATTCGCATGTTTAAAGAAGAAGATTTTGAAAATTTATATACTATCAACTGCTTAAAACACTCTGGTATGCCATTGAAAAAAATAAAAGAATTTATGGATTTATATTTAAGTGGAAATGATACTATTCATGAAAGACTTGTCATGTTTGAACAACAACGTGAAAATATTTTAAACAAGATAAAAGAGTTGGAAGATATGTTAGAAGTTGTTAATTATAAATGCTGGTATTTCAAAGAAGCCGAGAAAAAAGGTGATGTTTATTATTATAAAAATATGCCTGAAGATGAACTTCCTGAACAAATCAATAATTTTTTAGAAAGAGTAAAAGAATTTCATTCAAAAAAAATTGAAACTCCTTAAAATTCATATATTAAAATATAATTTTTTAATTAATCAAAAAAAGAAATGTTCCCCAACATTTCTTTTTTTGATTTAAATATATGATTGCATATTACTTAAAATATTGTCCGATCATTAAATTTTCCCCACCTGATTACTCTTACTCCCTTATATTACCATAGACTTTTTAAAAAGTTTGTCGTTTCTTGTCATGTATGTAAATTTTTTTTATTTTTTATGTTTTTTTTATGTTTATATTTAATAATTTAGGGTAATTTATATTCTTTACCACAAATATATAATAACTACATTTTGACTCTGTATAAAATTTATAATAATTTTGATATAATAAAAATAGGCTATGTTAGCTAACTTTGTGATTAATTATATCTAAAATAGGCTATAATATAGGTATAGACTATATTTCAACTAATTTACAGAAAGGATACCTAATATTATGTCAAAAATAGATATAAAAGCTATGATAAAAGATTTAAAAAAGAATGAACTTACAGAGTTAATTTCAGTAGCACAAGAAGTATTAAGTACTTTATTTAATTCTTCTGAAATTAGAGATAATGTTAAAGAAAGTAGATTTTCTAAAGGATACGAGTGCCCAAAATGTCAATGTAAAGATGTAAATAAAAATGGGAAATCTAATGGAAGACAAAGATATATATGTAAACGTTGTCGTACAAGTTTTGATGAGTTTACTATGTCCCCATTCTCTAATACAAAATTAGGGTTAGATAAATGGCTAAAATACTGCGAATTAATGATATTAGGACTTTCTATAAGAAAATGTGCTGAAGAAGTAGGAGTAGGTGTTAAAACGTCTTTTTACATGCGTCATAGGATACTTGATGTAATCAATTTATCATTAAAAAATGATAAAGTTGAAGGTATAGTTGAAGTAGATGAATGCTTTATTAAGGAGTCTTTTAAAGGGAATCATTCTAAAAGTACTACATTTGTAATGCCTAGAAATCCTAGAAAAAGAGGTAAAGGTAAAAATGATAAGAAAAAAAGAGGAGTTTCAAAAGAACAGATTTGTATAGAAACTGCAATTGATAGAAAAGGAAATATTCTTATGGGTGCGGTTTGTAATAGTAGAATTACAACGAATCAAATAATTAACTTCTTTGATAATAAAATATGTGAAGAAACTACTTTTTGTGTGGATTCACATAAGTCATATATAGGAGTAAAAGATAAATTAAATATAGAATTAAAACAAATTCCTAGAGGTAAATCTATGATAGATAGTGTTTATCATTTACAACATATAAATGCACTTCATAGTAGTTTTAAAAGATGGATAATGCATTTTAATGGTGTATCTACAAAATATATATCAAACTACTTAGCTTGGTTTAAATTTCTCCAATTAAGTAAGAAGAATAAGAAAACCGATAGAATTAAAGATATGTTAGTAAATGTAGCTACTAAAGAAACACTTGTAACAAGAGATACTATTAGAAATAGACTTATTGAACTAACTTAAAATAAGATATTGCAGTTTAAAATTAATGAAATTATTTTTTGCAATTGGAAAATAATTGAATATTAAGTATAATATAGTCATAGTTCAGAATTGTTATATATTATGAATTAGGGAATAAAAAATAGGGGGTATTTTATGAGAAAGTATATTTTAATATCATGTATTTGTGCGTGTATGTTATCATTAATAGTAGGTTGTGAAAATATTGATTCTAATAAATCAGATGTAGATGAATCAATAAAAGTAGAAGCACAGAATGAGAATGTAATTGATTTTTATGAAAATCCAGTTTTAGTTGATAATG
>USRS01000041.1 GCA_900557165.1 uncultured Clostridium sp. | reverse complement strand
AATATTTTTATATATTTTAATTAAAAAAGGTTCTTTTATCTTAAAGATAAAAGAACCTTAACAATAATCTAAGATTTATCTCTTATCTTTCTTATGTTTCCATAAGTAGGATTTAGCACCTATCTAATTATAGGTTGCCGGACTTCACAGGGCCTATTCCCTCCATCACTCTTGATAAGATTTTTATTCTAAATTAATAAGTTAATTATATTTTACTTATTTATGTTTTGCAACAATAGATTTAATTTTCAACTATTTTTTTTCAGCAACTCTAAGTTTTGCACTTCTAGCTCTTGGATTTCTTTCAACTTCTTCATCACTAGGAAGTATTGGTTTTCTTGTAATCACCTTAACTTCTGATTTTTTGTTACATTGGCATATTGGAAGTTCTGGAGGACAAACACAGTTTAATGCTAAATCCTTAAATTCATTTTTTACTATTCTATCTTCTAATGAGTGGAATGTTATTATACATATTCTACCTTTTTTGTTCATTATAGAAACAGCATCTTCAATCATTTTATTTATAACACCAAGTTCATTATTAACTTCTATTCTTATTGCTTGAAAAGTTCTTTTAGCTGGATGTGGTCCATCTATTCTAGCTTTTTTAGGTATAGCTTTTTTTATAACATCCACAAGTTCTCCAGTTTTCTCTATTGGACCATTAGCTTCTCTTTCTTCTACTATGAATTTGGCAATTCTCTTTGCCCAATTATCTTCACCATAATCTCTTATAATCTTAGCTAATTGTTCTTCACTATAAGTATTAACCACATCATAAGCAGAAAAATCTTTTCTAACATCCATTCTCATATCTAATGGCGCATCATGCATATAAGAAAATCCTCTATCAGCTTCATCAAGTTGATGAGAAGATACACCTAAGTCTGCTAAAACTCCATCGATTTTATATACACCTATTTTTTCTAATTCTGATTTTAGATTTTCAAAATTACTGTGTACAAATTTTACTCTATCAGAATATTCAGCAAGTCTTTCTTTAGCAGTTGCTATAGCATTTTTATCTTGGTCAAATCCAATAAATAATCCTTTATTTGATAATCTCTTTACGATTTCTTTGGAATGTCCTGCACCACCCATAGTACAGTCAACATATACTCCATCTTCTTTTATATTTAAATTTTCAATACATTCATCTAATAGTACTGACACATGATTAAATTCCATATTCCATTCTCCTTAAGAGTACTAGTTAGCCTCTTTATTTCTTTTTGATAATATTTTATGTAAAATTAAACAAACTATAATTGTTATTAAACTTATTACTTGAGCCATTCTAAGCGGACCTATCATAAGAGAATCTGTTCTAAGTCCCTCTATGAAAAATCTTCCTAAAGAATATAAAATTAAGTAATATATAGCTAGCTGACCTTCATATTTTTTCTTTTTTCTAAAAGACCATATAAATATGAATATAGCTAAATCCCAAATAGATTCATATAAAAATGTTGGATGTACTTTTACACCATTTACCATTATTCCCCACGGTAGAGATGTTGGTCCACCATGTGCTTCTCCATTTATATAATTTCCCCATCTTCCTATAGCTTGACCTAAAGGAATACCAATCATCACAGTATCAGCCATTTTGAAGAAATTAATTTTTTTAATTTTAGTATATATAAATCCAGCAAGTATTCCACCAATTAAAGCACCATGAATTGCCATTCCTCCACCTCTGAAATTTAATATCTCAGATAAATGCTTAGAATACCAAGACCAATTAAAAATAACGTAATAAAGTCTAGCACCTATTAACCCACAAGGTATTGAGACTATAGCTAAATTTAATATATCATCTTCACTTATATTTACTCTTTTTCCTTCTTTTAATGCTAATAAAACACATAGTATCATAGCTGATGCCATTAATACTCCATACCACATTATATCTAATCCAAATATAGTAAAGGCTACCCTATTCATAATTCCACCTCTTATAATTTAAATAATTTCTTTAAAAATCCCTTTTTCTTTTGCTCTTCTTTGTAAGGCTTTGGCAAATTTAAAGCTTCATTGTTTATTATGGCATTATTATTTTTTATAAATAAATCATCTGCCATTTCTTTTGAATATTTCTCACTTACATATTTATAAGCATCTAAAAATATTGGTGTTCTTCTTTTACTACTATGAGCATCTGTTCCCACCACATGAACCATATTGCGATTTAATAAAGTATTACAAACTTTTTGTAATTCTTTTCCACTCTTCCCAAGTATGCTATGTGAGTTTACTTGAATGATTGCTCCTGCATTTATAACTTCATATATTAATTCTGGATTTTCTTGAACTTCTCTATATCTTTCCACATGGGCAAAAACAGGAATATAGTTTTTTTCTTTTAATTCGTATACTATATTACATAAATCCTTTGGAAAATTAGTTGGAGGAAGTTCTATCAATATATACCTACTATTATTTAAAGTATAAAAGTCTAATTCATCAATTTCTTTTATTAAATCTTTAGTATAGTAAATTTCATTCCCAATCACTACTTCTATATCTATCATATTTTCTTTTAGAACATTATTAAAATCTTCTAGTTCTTTTAATAATTCTTCGCCTTTTTTATACCTAAAATCAGGATGATAATGAGATGTATTAACAATTTTTGTTATCCCTTGTTCCTTTGCTATCATTGCCATTTCTATGGACTCATTCAAGCTTCTAGAACCATCATCAACTTCAGGCAAAATATGGCAATGTATATCAATCATAAAACATAGCCTCCTCATACCTTAAATAATTATTTTTCAATTTTTATTATATCAGTTTATTATTAATAAAAAAATAGAATGCCTTAATTATAATAGACTAATCAATATTTTACAATGAAAAAAAGGATAATTAAAGTCATTTTTAACTAAAATTACCTTTTAACTAAATATTGGCTAATTATCCTTTTTTTATTCTGTTTTTATTTTGGTTCGGCTATTGATATTACACAGTTTTCTTCTTTAAAATGATCATTTAATCTTTCTGTTACTTCTTCAAAAGTTACTTTTTTCATAACTTCAACATAATCTAATAAGTTAATTCCTTTAAATTTATATGTTATAAAGTTATTTGCTATAAAAGTAACTGAATCAAAATATTTTATAAAGTTACCAATGTGTTTTTTCTTAGTTCTTTCAAAAGCCTCTTTATCTAAACCTTCTTTTTTGAATTTTTCAATATAATTCATAATTATTTCTTTTACTTTACGAGGATCTTTTGATTCTCCTCCTATGGAAGTATAAGAATAATCTATTTGAGAAGAAAATCCAGCTCCAAAATTTGGAGTTATAAGACCTTTCATATATAAATCTTCGTAAATAAGACTTCCTTTTTTGAATAACATATCTGTAAGTATATCAGTCATTACTTCATATTTTAGTAATTCTTCACCTTTTATATTTACCTTGTCATCTTTAAAACAAATTGAGAACATTGGCATTGATATAGGGAATTTTTGCACAATTTCTTTTTGTTTAACTTCCTTAGGTTCTTCTGGATAAAATCTTACAATTTCTTCTTGTAATTTTTCTATATCTTTATGATTAGATTTTCTTACACATTCAAAAACTTCTTCTGCATCTAAATCACCTACTACAAATAAAATCATATTTCCTGGATTGTAGAAAGTATTATAACATTTATAAAGTTCTTCTTTTGTTATCTTATATATACTCTCCACACTACCTGCTATATCTATTCTTGTTGGATGATTTACATACATAGCTTTTAGAGCATTAAAAAATACATTCCATTCTGGATCATCATTGTACATTTTTATTTCTTGTTCTATGATGCCTTTTTCTTTTTCCACATTTTCATCTGTAAAATATGGAGTTTGCACATAATCTATTAAATGTTCTAAACTTTCATAGAAATATTCTGTTGCTGAAAATAAGTATGCTGTCATAGTGAAATTTGTAAATGCATTGGCATTAGCTCCCCATTTAGAAAACTTATCAAAAGCATTACCACCATCTGGTTGTTCAAACATTTTATGTTCTAAGAAATGAGCAATACCTGCATTAACTACTATTTTTTCTTTTTCATTTATTGGAATAAATTCTAAATCATTCGATCCATAGTTAGTAGCAAGGACAGCATATTTTTTAGTAAATCCTTTCTTTGGCATAAAATAAACATCTAAGCCATTTTCCATTTTTTCATAATATAATTCTTCTTTTAATAAGTCGTTAACGATTTTTTCCATAATTATGCCTCCTTGTTATTACTTAAGAAGTATATAGTATCTAATTCAATATTTTTAAATGCTTCTACTATATCACTTACTGTAACTTTTTCTATCATTTCTATAATTTTTTCCACAGTTGTGTTAGTCCCACCCATGCTTTGTGAGAAGTAAAAATCTGATGAACCACCTAAAGAATCTTTTATTGTTTTAAGAGAACTAATTATGGCACTTTTACTATTTAATAATTCTTCATCAGAAATTTTTCCTTCTTTTAAAGATTTTAATTGTTCACCTATTAATTCCACAGTTTTATCATAATTTTCACTTTCTATCCCCGATGATATAAACATAGATGTTTTATATTTTTCTAAAGAAGAGTAAATATAGTAACATAAGCTTTCTTTTTCCCTAACATTTACAAATAATTTAGAATGTGGTCCTCCACCTAATACATTAGAGCCTACGAATAGTGAATAATATTTAAATTCATCTTTATAATCTACATTACATCTATATCCCATAACTAGTTTACCTTGAGTTATGTCCATTTCTTCTTTTATAACTTTAATTTCATCTACTTTTTTAATAAAATCAGCTCTAGGTATTTCTATTATATTTTCTCTATGAAAATCAAATCCATTTGATATAATTTCTACAATTTCATCTTCATCAAAATTACCTTCTACAACTATGTCTATTGGTGATGTTTTCATTATATTTACATAATGTTCATATAATCCTTTTGCTGTTATTTTATCTATATCTGCTAAATATCCTAAATCACTTATACCATATTTCTCATTTTTAAACATTTCTTCACGTGCACGTTCAACAGCATATCTACCTTTGTCATTTATAATAGATTCTATTCTATTTTTTAAATTTTCTTTTTCTATGGCCACATATTCTTCTTTAAATCCACCATCTATAACTAAAGGATGATTTACTACTTCATCTAAATATTTAACTACTTTTTTAAATATTTTTTCATCTAAATACTCTTCATCAGTACTTATAATTTTAAAAGTAATTACTTGACTTTCTCCTCTTTTAGAACTATCAGCACCTATAGATACTCCATATAAATCATCTTGATGATATGACATTTCTCTAGCACTTGGGTATTTTTCACTACCACTTTTTATTATGGAAGGAAGCAATGCATTCATTGTTACTTCATCTCTATCTAAAATTCTCTGAATATAAATACTTACTAAGTTTGATTTAAATTTTTCTTCTGGAATTAAAGTTAAATTAATTCCTTTGCCTAAATTTATTGTTTTGTTATTTTTCATTTTTACCTCCTCTATAAATACTTTCTGTTTATACAATAAATGATTTATATATTCAAAATTTTTCCTTTTATATTAATTATATCTCTTTTATTATTTTCGAAAATACCTATTTTTATTTTAATTATTCATTTTTATTATGATGTGCTAATTTTTAAGTTAAAATCCTCTCTAAAGTATAAATTATTACAAAAATAATCTATTTTACATAAAATAACTTAATTCAAACGTGTTTACACATATTAAGATTATGATGTATAATCAATATGTATGTCTAGAAAATACTTAAAAGTGTTTATAATTTATATATAAATAAATTGACAAATATGTAAATTCATATAAGAAAGGAAGATAATTAATATGAAATTAGGTATAGTAGGATTACCAAATGTTGGTAAAAGTACACTATTTAATGCTATAACTCAAGCAGGTGCTGAATCTGCAAACTACCCTTTCTGTACAATAGAACCAAACGTAGGTGTTGTTTCTGTTCCAGATGAAAGATTAGAAGTATTAAGAGAAATGTATGACTGTAAAAAAGTTGTTCCAACAGCAATAGAATTCTGTGATATAGCAGGTTTAGTTAGAGGAGCTTCAAAAGGTGAAGGTTTAGGAAATAAATTCTTATCTCACATAAGAGAAGTTGATGCTATAGTTCACGTTGTTAGATGTTTCGATGATCCAAACGTTGTTCACGTTGATGGAAGTGTTGATCCACTTAGAGATATAGAAACTATAAACTTAGAATTAATATTCTCTGATATAGAAATATTAGAAAGAAGAATACAAAAAAGTGCTAAAGCTGCTAAAGCTGACAAATCTATAGCTGCTGAAGTTGAATTCTTAAAAGAAATATTAGCAGTTCTTGAAGAAAATAAATCAGTTAGAACTATGGATTTAACAGATGATCAAAGAGAATTTGTTGAAACTTTAAATCTATTAACTTCTAAACCAGTTATATATGCTACAAATGTTTGTGAAGATGATTTAGCTGATGAAGGTGAAAACAACGAATACGTTCATAGAGTTAGAGAATTTGCTGCATCTGAAAATGCTGAAGTTGTTGTAGTTTGTGCACAAATAGAAGCTGAAATAGCTGAATTAGAATCAGAAGAAGAAAAGAAAGAATTCTTAGAATCATTAGGACTTGAACAATCTGGTCTTGATAAATTAATCAAATCTTCTTACTCTTTACTTGGACTTATGTCTTACTTAACTGCTGGTGTTCAAGAAGTTAGAGCTTGGACTATAACAGTTGGTACTAAAGCTCCACAAGCTGCTGGTAAAATCCACTCTGATATGGAAAAAGGATTCATCAGAGGTGAAATAGTAAACTACAAAGATTTAGTTGAATGTGGTTCTATAGCTGCTGCTAGAGAAAAAGGTAAAGTTAGACTTGAAGGTAAAGAATACGTAATGCAAGATGGCGACGTAGTTAACTGGAGATTCAACGTTTAATATAAAAATAAAGTCAATAACAGATATATTCTGCTATTGGCTTTTTTTATGCATATTATTTTTAATTTACTGTATATTTTAAAATTTATTTTTTTATATTTTCATAGTGCTATAATTATTACATTAATAAATTATTTTTAGGAGGATAAAAATTTGAGAAGAAATGATAGAGCTGTAAATGACTTAGATATGATTAAAAATCTTGTATCTAAATGTCAAGTTGTTAGAATTGCTATGTGCAAAGACAATGTACCTTATCTAGTTCCATTAAACTACGGCTATGAGTTTAATGAAGATGAGCTTATACTTTATTGCCACTGTGCAAATGAAGGTAAAAAAATTGATATTTTATCAGAAAATCCTAATGTATTTATAGAAATTGATAATGAACATAATATCATAAAAGGCAATATACCTTGTCAATATGGGTTTGAATATTTTAGTATTATGTCTTCTGGAAAAGTTGAATTTGTCCATGATCTTTATGATAAAATTCATGGCTTAAACAAAATTATGGAGCACTACACTTCAAAAGGAGATAATGAATTTAAAGACGAAATTTTAAATAAAGTATTTTTAATGAAAATTACATGCAAAAACTTATCTGCAAAAAGTCGTAAAAAATAAATTGTAATTAGAAAAAGTGCATTCTAACTCATCAGAATGCACTTTATATATTTAACTAAATATCCCTTAACTTTATAAAAAATACATTAAATATTAATTAATTTCATCAATATTATAAGGTGTATCTTGATATACACAATAATTTAACCAATTTCCAAACACTATATTGGCACTTTCTCTCCAAGTTACTAAAGGAGTTGCATTAATATCATCATTTTCAAAATAATGTTTTGGAATTTCTATAGGTAAATTTTTATTTAAATCTCTCATATACTCTTCTTTTAAAGTATCTCTATCATACTCTAAATGTCCAGTTATAAATATTTGTCTTCTATTTTTATTGGCAACAATAAACACACCTGCTTCATCAGATTCTGATAATATTTCTAAATCATCAACCTTTTCTATATCTTCCTTTTTAATTTCTGTATGTCTAGAATGAGGTGCATAAAATATATCATTTAACCCTCTAGTTAAATTATCATGTAAAATATTATTTTTATGCTTAAATACACCAAATAATTTTTTATCTAATTTATATTTAGGTATATTGTAATGATGATAAAGAGCTGCTTGAGCTCCCCAACATATATGAACTGTCGAATATACATGTGTTTTACTCCAGTCCATAATTTCTTTTAACTCATCCCAATAATCTACCTCTTCAAAATTCATTTTTTCAACTGGTGCTCCTGTAATAATAAGCCCATCAAATTTTTCATTTTTAACATCATCAATATATCTATAGAATTTTTCTAGATGCTCAAGTGGAGTGTGATTTCCTGTATAAGATTTAGTTTGAAATAATGTTATATCAACTTGTAATGGTGTATTTGATAAATATCTAAGCAATTGATTTTCTGCTTGAATTTTTATAGGCATAAGATTTAATATCCCTATTTTTAATGGTCTAATGTCTTGATGTGATGCCCTCTCTACATTCATAACAAAAATATTTTCCTTTGAAAGTACATTGTATGCAGGTAATTCTTTTGGTATTTTTAATGGCATTTAAAGTCCCCCTTTTTAGATTGATTTTCCCCATGTATCTATTTAAAAATAATTATAGCACAACAATATTAAAATTATCTTTTATTAACTAAATTTAAACTTTCAAATATATATTATTTTAACTATTTATTTGATTTATAATTTAAAATACCTTTTGCTAAAATTACGTCATTTGTAATGATATTATCCACATTTAAATCTATCGCATGACTAATTTTATCTATATTATTTATCGTCCACACATGAACTTCTTTATTATTTTTATGTAGTTTTTGTACCAATTCTATTGAAAGTAAATCATATTTTATGGAAATTAAATCACAATTTACATTTTCTATTTTTTCAATATTTTTACCAACGATTAATCCCGTTTTACTTTTAGGATTTTCTTTTTTATAATTTTCTATAATCTCTTTCTTAGAACAGGTAATTATTACATCTGAATTCATATCATATTTATCAATTAATTTTGCTACCTCTTTAGGTAAAACTCTATCTTTGTCTCTTACTTTTAAATGAAAATTAAATTTAACTTTATTTTTATATCTTTTTAATAATTCCTCTAAAGTTGGTATTTTTTCTTCACTAAACAACTTATTTTTATAAGAACCATTATCAATTTTCTTAACTTCTTCTAAAGTCATATCTTCTATTTTCAAATTACTATTATCAACTCGTTTTAAATTATTATCATGAAATACAACTACTTGATTATCTTTTGTAATCCTCAAGTCTATTTCAACATAGTCAGTATTTTCTAAAATTGCTTCATCTATTGATGCAAAAGTATTGTCAGGATAAAATATGGAGCTTCCTCTGTGAGCAGTTATTTGAATATTTTTATTGATATTATTAGCATAAATTAAATTTATATTATATATAAACATAGAAATTACAACTAATAAAAAAAGGCTAATTAATTTATTAAACTTTATTTTTTTCATATTATATCTCCTTATTTTCCTATTATTTGAAAAACTTATATTTTATAATATTTTTTCAAAATTTTAATATAATACTCTTAAAAAATAAATTTTCACAAAAAATAAAACTGAGAATTATGAATAATCCACAGTTTTATTTTTATTTTTATTAAGATAATTTTTCTTGTAAATAAACAAAAATTACTTCTACATATTTAGCAAAATCTTCTTCATTAGCTGGGAATGAATTTTCTTCTATATAATCCATAGTTTTATGAATAGCTAATTTAAGTATAGATTTTTTTTCTTCTTCAGTTAATTCAACTTTTTCTTTTGTTTCTGGATTGATTAAAGAATCTAAAAAATAATCAGTACATCCTTGTGCTAACTCAGTAATCTCTTCAATTTCCTTTAATTCTTCTTCCGTTATATTAAATTCATTTATATTTGTCATTTTATATCTTTCCTTTCAAATTTGTATTTGTAATATATCATAAAAAAATATTTCTAACAATAATTAAAATTATTTATGCACAAATCTCTTTTAATTATTATATATATTCAAAATTTATTAAACATTATATAATGATTACTATAACTATTTGGAGGTATAATATGAAGTTAATAAATTTAAACAAATATACAGACAATAACTCTGATAAATTTATACTAGACTCATTGACAAAAAGTAGTGATGAAGAAATGATTAACTATGTGTCAAAAGTTACATCTGATTTATTAAATGGTGTTTTTTTAACAGAAGAATTTAAATCAAATGCTAAAGCAAAACTTAGTAAATTGAATGAAAAAGAAATAGCTGAATTATCTATATATATGGCCATAACGCCTTATGTACAAGCTAATTTAGTTAAAACAAATATTAACACTTGGCAAAACAGAGCTACAGCTTTTTTAGAAACTTATATAAGCTATATAATTAATACAATAGATAAGAATAAGTTTTCAAAAGATTTAAATGAAATGAAAGATATTTTAAATCTTTCAGATAAATTTTATGAAGGGCTACTTTCTTATTTTAAAGAAAGTGATGAAATTATAAGTAATTGCATATTAGAAAAATTACAGTTTTAATATAAATTTAGGTAACAAATTGCATTAATATGTCATAATATGGGATATAAGATAGTTTTTGTTACTATCAATTTTAAAAAAATAAGGAGGTACAGTGGATTATGATAAATTTAACTAATAATAACTACAATATGCCTGCATCATCTATCGTAGCTCAATTCACTGTTTATACTAACCCTAGTAATCTTTCTAATTTATTACAATATTTAGAAAGTAATAACTTAAATATTTCTGCATTTACTATACAAGAAAAAGATAATAAATCTGTTTTTAAGTTTATAGTTGGTGAAAAGCATAATCAAACTTCCAATGATATAAATATTACAAGAAGTATTTTAAAACAATATAAATATTACTTTGATGAATCAAAGGTAGTAAGATTAAGTACTAATGATAGTAAACTTAAATTAACTTCTCAATACAATGAATTAATAAAAAGCCTTTCTATTTATAATTCTTATATTGGTGAAAGTAACTCTATTATTTATGAAACTTGTTGTCCAACAAAAACTTTAAAAGTTTTAAGCCAATTATCTTAGATAAAAATAAAACCATAGGTCCTACCTTATGGTTTTATTTTTATCTATATTTATTTTCTTTAGTATATTTTTAAACTCTATAATAATTCAATTCCAGCACTTCTACATTCTTTAACCATTTCCTCTGGCCAAATGCCTACTTGAACTTCTCCTATATGGGCTTTATTTAAGAAGAACATACATATTCTAGATTGGCCAATTCCTCCACCTATTGTATATGGTAATTTACCTTCTAATAATGCTTTATGATAATCTAATTTTTTTCTATCTTCACATTTAGCTATCTTTAATTGTCTCTCTAAAGCTTCTTCATCAACTCTTATACCCATTGAAGAAAGTTCTATAGCCCTATCTAATACTGAGTTATAAAATAATATATCTCCATTTAAATCCCAATCATCATAATCTGGACTTCTTCCATCATGTTTTTCTCCAGTACTTAAAGTTTTGCCTATTTGCATTAAAAATACTGCTTTTTTTTCTCTAACTATGGCATCTTCTCTTTCTTTAGGTGTTAAATCTGGATACATATCTAGTAATTCCTGAGAAGTTATAAAAGTAATTTCTTCAGGTAATTCACATCCAACTTCTGGATAAATATTATGAACATGTTCTTCAGTTTCTTTAAAAACTTTATATAAAGTTTTTACAACTTTTTGTAATGTTTCTTTAGTTCTATCTTCTTTATTTATAACAAGCTCCCAATCCCATTGATCTACATATAATGAGTGTAAGTTATCTAACTCTTCATCTTTTCTTATAGCATTCATATCAGTATATATGCCCCTACCTACTGAAAATCCATATTTCTTAAGCGCCATTCTTTTCCATTTAGCTAAAGAATGTACTATTTCTGCATCCTTGTTTAAATAAGGTACTTGAAAACTTACAGGTTTCTCAACTCCATTTAAATTATCATTTGTACCTGTTTCAGGTAAAACAAATAAAGGTGATGATACTCTTGTTAATTTTAATCTTTCACCTAATCTATTTTCAAAAAAATCTTTTAAGTCTTTTATAGCTTGCTGAGTTTCTATTATTCCTAAACTTGTTTCATATTTTTGAGGTATTACTAAACACATATTACAACACTCCCTTTTATTATATTTTCATAAATTTCTTTCTTAATTATCTCAATAAAAAATTCACTTCGTTCATGTCGCAAGCGATTTCATCGGTTGCTCAAGTTAATAAGTTGGAAATTATAAATTATCCACAGATAGAATAATTTATAATTTCCTTACAATTAAAAAAAGCCCTTCATCCTATATTAATAGGACGAAAGACTATAACTTCCGCGGTACCACCTAATTTAACTTTATAAAAAGTTCAACTTTATTAGCGTACTAAATAATACACCACCAATTAGGTAACGGTTTGGTTCCGACTAAGTCTACTCTCTCATTAAGATTTCGGTTAGTAGCTCCGGGATGTTTTTCATTATATACTTCATACTGGACTCACACCATAACCAGCTCGCTTTAATTTGGTATTATAATTACTCTTCCCTTCATCGCCTTTAGTTTTTGTGATTTATTAATAGTAATTTTATATTAATGAATTATTCCTGTCAATAATTATTTTAAAAATATTATTGCTATTTATTTTAAAAATTATTCACTATATATAAATATAATTTTAAATACTTTTTGGTGTATCATAATTTGTCATTTTTATTAATTTCCTTATTATTTAAATAATCATTTAAACCATTTATCAAGTACTCTTCTTTTAAGGAGTAATTTTGCTCAACTGTCCTTCCAAGTGCATCTGCTTTTGCCAGTAATATTAAATCTTGCGGGCAAACTGATTTTGCAAATAATTTTCTAGTACTTTTTAACTTGCTATTTTGATTTGCCAGTTGATTAGGCTGCATATGAAGCTCAGTCATATTTAATATATAATTTCTTAAATTATTTTCATCTTTATACGTTGTTTCTTTTAAAAACTTTCTTACTAATTTTAAACCTGCTCTTTCATGATTATAAGAAATTATTTTTCCATCTTCTTTTATTGTTGTCGTTAATATTTTACCAAAGTCATGACATAGAGCTGCGTACATAAATCCCAAAGGAAATTTTGCTTTATCTCTTAATTTAGCAGCCTCATCAACAACCATCATTGTATGATTAAAAACATCTCCTTCTGGATGATGTACGGGAGATTGTATAACACCTATCAAATCATTAATTTCTGGATATAATATTTTCAATTTATTATCTTTTCTTAATTTTTCAAAATATATGGATGGTTTTTCATAAGTTAATAATACTTTTTCTAACTCTTTCCTTATTTTATTTTCTTTGTTCATATTTTAATCTCCTAAGTTTATTATTCATATATTTTACCATATATTTCTTTTAATTCATAAACTAATGGTAACTTTGGATTAGATGAAGTACATTGGTCATCAAAAGCATCTAAAGCCATTTTATCAATCATAGAAAAATAAATTTCTTTATTAATACCACTTTCTTTTATAGTCATTGGCATATTTAATTTTTTCATTAAATCTTTTATAGCTTCAATTAGATTTTTTACGCCTTCTTCTGTAGTATCTGCTTTTAATCCTATAGCTCTTGCTATTTGAGCATATTTTTTATCTGCCACAAAGTATTTATATTTTGGAAAAGCAGTAAACTTTGTTGGAAGTTGTGCATTATATTTTATTACATAAGGCAATAATATGGCATTAGCTCTACCATGTGGTATATGAAACTGTGCTCCCAGTTTATGAGCTAGTGAATGATTTATTCCTAAAAAAGCATTAGCAAAGGCCATTCCTGCCATACATGATGCATTATGCATTTTTTCTTTCGCTTCTTCACATTCTGTAGTACCATCATTTCTAAATGATATTGGTAAATATTTAAATACCATTTCTATGGATTTTAAAGCCATAGCATTTGTATAATCTGTTGCCATAACAGATACATAAGCTTCTATACCATGAGTTAATACATCCATTCCCGTGTCTGCAATTACTTCTTTTGGTAAACTCATTACAAATTGAGAATCTATTATAGCCACATCTGGTGTTAATTCATAATCAGCCAGTGGATATTTTATATTTTTTTCTTTATCTGTAATAACTGCAAAAGAAGTCACTTCTGATCCTGTGCCAGATGTGGTTGGTATAGCTACTAATTTTGCTTTTTTACCTAACTTAGGATATTTAAAAATTCTCTTTCTTATATCCATAAATTTAAGTTTTAAATCATTGAAATCCAATTGAGAGTTTTCATAAAATAACCACATACCTTTAGCTCCATCTATAACAGAACCTCCACCTATGGCAATTATGGTATCTGGTCTAAATTTTTTCATTTCCATTGCACCATTTAGAATATTTTCAACAGATGGATCAACTTCCACATTGGCATATATCTCTATATAAACTGAATTTCTTCTTTTTCTTAATTCATTTTCAACTCTTTTTACATATCCCAAATCTATCATATTTCTATCTGTAACAATCACAACCCTTTGAACATTAGGTAGCTTTTGTAAGTATTGTATAGAATTTTTTTCATGATAAATTCTCTCAGGTATCTTAAACCATTGCATAGGTGAAATTCTTTTTGTAATTTTCTTTTTATTTATTAAATTGATAGACGATATATTGTCTGTAGTTGAATTATTTCCCATAGATCCACAACCTAGTGTTAATGATGGTGTATTTGTAGTGTATATTCCTCCTATAGCTCCATGACTTGATGGAGTATTCACAAGTAATCTTCCTGTTTTAACCTTTTGGCTAAATTCAAAAATTACTTCATCATTTTTTGAATGTATTACAGCCGTATGACCTACGCCTCCATATTCAGTCATCTCAACACATTTTTCAATGCCTTCCTTTGCATTTTTTACTTTAATACATGCTAGCACTGGACTTAATTTTTCTTTTGATAAAGGGAATTTATCTCCTATACCTTCTATTTCAGCTACTATAATTTTAGTGTTTTTATTTACATCAATTCCTGCCATTTTTGCTATATTATAAGCACTTTGTCCTACAATATTAGGATTTAAACTTTTAGTATTTTCATTTATAACCACTTTTTCCAACAATTCTTTTTCATTGTTATTTACAAAATAACAATTATTTATTTTCATTATATCTATTACTTTATCGTAAATTTCTTCTTCAATTATTACAGCCTGTTCAGATGCACATATCATTCCATTATCAAAAGTTTTTGATAATATTAAATCATTTACAGCCTCATAAATATTTGCTGTTTTTTCTATAAAACAAGGAACATTTCCAGGCCCCACTCCTAAAGCTGGTTTTCCAGATGAATAAGCTGATTTAACCATACCTACTCCTCCTGTAGCTAATATTATGGAAATTCCCTCATGTTTCATAAGTTCATTGGAAGCCTCTAGAGATGGTGTATCTATCCATTGTATGCAATCTTTTGGAGCTCCTGCTTTTATAGCTGCATCTCTTAAAATTTTTACAGCTTCCTTTGAACAATTTTGTGCACTTGGATGAAAACTGAATATAATTGGATTTCTTCCCTTAATACAAATTAATGATTTAAACATAGTTGTAGATGTGGGATTTGTAACAGGGGTAACTCCAGCCACAATTCCTATAGGTTCTGCCACTATCTTATAGTTTTCTTCATCATTTTCTTCTATAATGCCCACAGTTTTTTTATATTTTATGTCGTTATAAATATATTCTGTGGCAAAAATATTTTTAGTTATCTTATCTTCGAAAATACCTTTTTTCGTTTCTTCAACTGCCATTTGCGCCAGTTTTATATGATTATCAAGTCCTGCCTTTGCCATAGATTCAACTATTTTATCAATATCTTCTTGATTTAATTTCATCATTTCATCTAAAGCTATCTGAGCTTTTCTAACTAAATTTTCTATTAAATTTTGTACATTTATTTTTTTCTCTGTATTTTTCTTTTCTTTATCCATTATGTAAATCCTCTCCAAATATAATCATTTTAACTTTGTTATATTTTGAGATTTATCGCTTTATTTATACTCTTATACAAATTTATTTTCTTTTTAATAAAAATTCACTTCGTTCATGTCGCCAACGACTTCGTCCGTTGCTCAAACTAAAATAAAAGAGCTATCTCATTTAATATATTGAGATAGCTCTTTTTGCAAGACAATAATAATTTAAGAATTAATTATATAAATTTTTAAGGAATAACTATTTTACACTAAAGCTTTTTCTTTTTTTTCTTCTTTTACCACATTTTTAGCTGGATATATATTTTTGTATATCTCATGTAATTCGCTTACTAAAGGTAATCTTGGATTAGCTGGAGTACACTGATCATCAAATGCATCTAAAGCTAATTTTTCTATAGCTGCATAGTAAGTTTCTTTGTTTATTCCACACTCTTGTACAGACATTGGCATATTTAATTCCTTCATTAAATCTTTAATAGCTTGAACTAAACTTAAAACACCTTGTTCTACTGTATCTGCTTTTAGACCAAGAACTTTAGCTATTTCAGCATATTTTTTATCTGCTACAAAAGATTTATATTTAGGGAATGCAGCAAATTTAGTAGGACGTTGTGCATTGTATTCTATTACATGTGGTAATAATATTGCATTAGCTCTACCATGTGGTATATGGAATTCACTTCCTAATTTATGAGCTAATGAGTGGTTTACACCTAAGAAAGCATTGGCAAATGCCATACCTGCCATACAAGAAGCATTGTGCATTTTTTCTCTAGCTTCTCTACCTTCAGCAGTATTTCCACCTTTATATGAAACTGGTAAATATTCAAATACCATTTGTATTGCTTTCATTGCAAGAGCATCTGTATAATCAGTAGCCATTACAGATACATAAGCTTCTATAGCATGAGTTAATACATCAAGTCCTGTATCTGCAGTAACAGCAGCTGGTACAGACATTACAAATTGAGGATCTATTATAGCAACATCTGGAGTTAACTCATAATCAGCTAAAGGATATTTTACATTATTAACTTTATCAGTTATAACTGCAAATGAAGTTACTTCTGATCCTGTTCCTGAAGTAGTTGGAATAGCCACCATTTTAGCTTTTCTTCCTAATTTAGGGAATTTAAATACTCTTTTTCTTATATCAGCAAATTTAAGTCTTAAATCTTCGAAATCTGCTTGTGGGTTTTCGTAGAATAACCACATACCTTTAGCAGCATCCATCGCAGATCCTCCACCTAGAGCTATTATTGTATCTGGATTGAATTTTCTCATTGCTTCAGCACCATTTAATACTGTATCTACAGATGGATCTGGTTCTACATCAGCAAATATTTCTATCATTACTGGATTTCTTCTTTTTCTTAATTGATAAGCTAATTTATCAGCATATCCAAGTTGAACCATCATTCTATCAGTAACAATCATTACTCTTTCTACGTTTGGTAATTTTTCTAAGTATTGTATTGAACCTATTTCATGGTATATTCTTTCAGGCACTTTGAACCATTGCATATTAACTCTCCTTTTTGTAACTTTTTTAACATTTATTAAGTTTACAGCTGATACGTTATCTGTAGTTGAGTTATTACCCATTGATCCGCATCCTAAAGTTAATGATGGAGTATTTACATTGTATAAGTCTCCTATTGCTCCATGAGTAGATGGTGCGTTTACTAAAAGTCTTCCTGTTCTTACTCTATTAGAGAATTCTAATATAACATCGTCATTGTTTGAATGTATAACAGCTGAGTGACCAAGTCCTCCAAATTCTGTCATTTCAACACATTTTTGTATTCCTTCTTCAGCATTTTTAACTTTTATACAAGCTAATACTGGAGATAATTTTTCTTTTGATAAAGGATAGTCAGCTCCAACACCTGCTATTTCAGCAACTAAAATTTTAGTATCTTTTGGAACTTCAAATCCTGACATTTTAGCTATAGTATAAGGACTTTGACCAACTATATTAGGATTTAATGTTTTTGTTTCTGGATTTATAACTGTTTTTTCTAATAATTCTTTTTCTTTTCCTTCTACAAAGTAGCAATTGTAATATTTAAGTAAGTTCACTACTTCATCATATATATCTTCTTCTATTATGACTGCTTGTTCAGAAGCACATATCATACCATTATCAAATGATTTAGATAATATTAAATCATTTACTGCTTGTTTTATATCAGCAGATTTTTCTATAAAACAAGGTACATTTCCTGCTCCAACCCCAAGTGCTGGTTTTCCTGAAGAATAAGCTGATTTAACCATTCCAGGTCCTCCAGTTGCAAGTATCAATGATACTCCTGGATGTTTCATTAACGCTGCAGATGCTTCTAGAGAAGGTACTTCTATCCATTGTACACAGTTTTCTGGTGCTCCAGCTTCTATTGCTGCATCTCTTAATATTCTAGCTGCTTCAGCTGAGCATTTTTGAGCTGATGGATGGAAACTGAATATTATTGGATTTCTACCTTTCATAGATATTAATGTTTTGAACATTGTAGTTGAAGTTGGATTTGTAACAGGAGTAACACCTGCTACTACACCTATTGGCTCAGCAACCATCATGTATCCATCTTCTTCATTTTCTTCTATTACTCCAACTGTTTTTTTGTATTTTATACTGTTATAAATATATTCTGTTGCGAACATATTTTTAGTTACTTTATCTTCAAATATTCCTCTTCCAGTTTCATTAACTGCTAATCTAGCAAGTTCTATATGTTTATCTAAACCTGCTTTAGCCATAGCTTCTACTATTTTATCTGTAGCTTCTTGATCTAGCTTTAACATTTCTTCTTTAGCAATATTTGCTTTTCTTACTAAATCATCTATCATATTTTCTACATTAAATTCTTGATTTGTAGCTTTAACTTTTTTTGCATCTTTACTCATTTTTAATCCCCCTAAAAATTATATCTGGTTAATAAACCTTGTTATTTTTTTCACAACCTTTATATTAAATATAATAAATTAAATCTATTTTTATGTCAATAATTTTGTTAAACTTTTATCAATTTAATATATAAAAGTTTTCTATTCCATATAATTTCTGTAATTAACTATATTCCCCCCCTTAAAAACACAATAATTATAGCTATATGTATATATTATTTTTTAGATATTTTTTTAACAATCAAATTATATATCCTTAATATCTTCTAATTTATATTTTCTTATTTACAACTTGCTTATTAACTTCTAAAAAATATTTTTTATCTTATTGAATTACCTAATAAAACCTTTTAAACTATTATTTGAATAAATTTTAAATATCCACTGGGGAGGAATATATGAAATACAAATTAATTGCATTAGATATTGATGGAACTTTAATTAATAGTTCAAATCAAATTACAGAAAATGTGAAATTAGCAATACAAAAAGCCAAAGAAAAAGGGATAAAAGTTGTTTTATGCACTGGTAGACCTTTAAAAGGGGTAGAAAAATTTTTAGATGAATTAAGTCTAAGAGAAAAAGGTGACTATGCTGCCACTTTCAATGGTGCTTTAATTCAAGATACTTTTACAAAAGATGCTATATCTCATTTAACTTTAAATTACGAAGATTTAGTTAATTTATATAATCTTAGTATTGAAATAGGCTCTAGAAGTCATTTTTATGATACGAAAACTCTTTATACTTTTAACAAAGATGTAAGTGATTTTACTGTTTTAGAATCTCATCTAACTGGTACTCATTTAAATGTTACTACTTTAGATGATGTTCCTAAAGATATTAATATGTCTAAATTTATGATGATTGATCATCCTGAAATATTAGATGAATGTGTAAAAAAAATACCACAAGAGTATTATGAAAAATACACTATAGTAAGAAGTACACCTTTCTTTTTAGAAATTTTAAGACCTGAAGCAAATAAAGGCAGTGGTATTTCCCTACTTGCAAAAGAACTTGGATTAAAACAAGAAGAAATTATTTGTGTAGGTGATGCTGGAAATGACAAACATATGATAGAATATGCAGGTCTAGGTGTTGCCATGGGGAATGCTACAGATGAAATAAAAGAAATGGCAGACTATGTAACTCTTTCTAATGATGAAGATGGTGTAGCACATGTTATTAATAAATTTATATTAGAAGAAAGATAAAATCCACTTCATTCATATTGCCAACAACTCTATCCGTTGTTTAAATTAAGTTATAAAAAAGATATAGAGGAAAATAAAGTGGACCCTTTGTCAAGGACACTAGAAAAAAAGGGTGGCTAAGCCGCCA
>USRS01000040.1 GCA_900557165.1 uncultured Clostridium sp. | reverse complement strand
TGACTGAAATTGATTAGTCTTACTACTTTAAGATAAGAGATATTTAATATAAAATTTAAAAATAAAGATAGTATTTTCTTTGGATTTTTTATTGTACAAAAAATAAAATACATCAAAAATATTAATATTACTAAAGCTAATATATAAATTAAAATTTCAAATATGGAAAAAGGTAATACACTAGAAATTTTGCTTAAAGCTTTAACCATATATATATTTACTCCATTTGAGTAATATTTTTCTACTATTTTTGGTACTTTAGATGTAATAAAATTTAATAAAATCCCTAAAATAAATAATGAAATAGATATAATTCTAAACTTTTTTATCTTAATCACCCCTTTATAGTTAAAAAACTCCTATGATATTAATTTTATCATAGGAGTTTTATTAATATTTATTTATAAAGAATTTATTATTTCTTCTTTTCTTTCTAACAAATCATTATCTAATAATTGTTTTTCTACTTTTTCAAAACCTATACGATTTATAGTTGTTGCAAATCGTTCACCACTTATTCCCTGTTCTTTATATAGTAATATGGCTTTTTCAATTACATTAAGAGCTTCTTCTTTATCTGTAAATATTTTACTTAAAGCTACACCATGAGATACTCTTTTTCCCCACGTACCACCTATATATATTTTAAATCCATGTTTACTTTCTTTTATAGATTCAAATGGGCATTTTTTATCACAACGACCACAATGTATACATTTATCTTCATCTATTTTTAGTTTTTTATCCACAACCTCACAAGCATTCATAGGGCAATTTTTTGAAATAATACATTTTTTACATCCTTTGCATATTTCTTTATGAAAATTAGGTATGCATTGACCGATTATTCCAACATCATTTAAATTTGGCTTAACACAGTTATTAGGACATCCGCCTACTGCAATTTTAAATTTATGTGGTAATGTAACATTTCTATATCCTTTGTAAAATCTATTATGTATTTCTTCTGATAAAGCAAAAGTATCTTGAAGTCCATATTGACATGTTGTCCCCTTGCATGAAACTATTGGACGTATTTTTTTACCTGTTCCCCCTGTTTCAAGTCCTACTTTTCCTATATAAGCTATAAATTCTTCAATTTTATCATAAGGAATTCCCTGCACTTCCATACTAAGACGAGTTGTGAAAGTTATTATTCCATTACCAAATAATTCTGCTGCTTCTGCCACACATTTTTGTTGAGCCGCAGTAATTTTCCCATTTACTGTAATTATCCTTGCTGAAAAATTATCAGTTCCCTTGTTATTTAAAAATCCTAAAGCTTTTACTCTTTTTTCATCTTCTTCACTTATAGTTAATGACGACATTTTATTTACCCCCTTTTAAAATATTTCCTTATATTTTAAGTATATTATATTTTAATTGTTTTTGATTTTTATCTAAATAATTTTCTTACTAATTTGTTTAAAAAATATGCAAATAAACAAAAGTATTCCCAATATTCCTGTTAGTGGATAAACTTTAGATACTAACTTTTCAAAAGGAAATAATCCTCCTAAAAATGCACCCATTGAAATGATAAGAGCAACAATTTTTTCATTGTATCTTCCTTGTTTTGATATTTTATTGCACACTGTCCAAAAATTTGGTGCAGCTGTGGAAAATATTCCACATAATAAAATAACAGAAAAAATTTTACCCAATAGGGGTGATATGGATTTTGCAAAATATAAAGTTGGTATTGATAATTTATAAATGTTTTTTATTTTTGACAATAATGCAAAGTTCATAACTAAAATAACTATCATCAATAATAAACTACCTACAGTTGCTCCTAATTTAGCTTCTTCTTTATTATTTGCACTATTTGCAAGAGCTGTAAAAAAGAATAATCCACTTACCATATTATAAGAAGTATATAATACACCACTTTTTATACAATTTCCTCCTGCTTTTGTAAGATTAACCTCCGTCATTGCCTGTGAAATATTTTTTAATCCATCTAAGTTTTCAAATAAAATAATAAATCCCACAAGTAAAGAAAATATAACTATAACTGGTCCTATAAATCCAATTATATTAACTAGACCATTCAGTCCACAAATAAATGCAATAAGTACTAAAATTGTCATCATTGCACAACCCACATAATAATTTAAATTATAATATTCTTGTAAAGTTGCACCTGCCCCTGAAATCATAACTACCACACTTATAAATAGTAGCACTGGTACAAAATATTCATAAAATAACCCTACTTTATCTCCACAAAAATATTTATATGGACTGTATTTTTCATATTTCCCATAATCAAAACCCGAAGATATTATAGTACTTCCAAAATATACAAATAAAATCAAACTTATAAGTATGGATACTAAACTATATAAACCGTTAGAAGTAAAAAACTGCATAATTTCTTGGCCTGTTGCAAATCCAGAACCAATTATAAATGCTATAAAGGCTCCTGCAATTTTTATAACATTTAATATATTAATATTATCTTTCACATACAACTCCTCCTATTAATAAAAACTTTTAAAAGCTAGTACTAAATATATGATTTTTTATATCCTTATATGTAAGAAAAGCACATTGGTTTAATGCCAATGTGCTTTAATTTATAAAATACTTTCTTCGTATATTTTATAACATTTATTAATTTCTTCTTCTGTAGGACTTTCACTTCCATGAAAATCAAGGCCTTCTTTTCTAACTCCATGATGTCTGTATATATTAAACTTATATTTACATTTATCTTTGATAATTTTAGATACTTCTCTAACTGTATTTTCATTATTTAAATTAGGAGCTATCACTGTTCTAATTTCATAGACTTTATCTAAATCTAATAAATATTTTAAGTTCTTAATCACAATATCATTATTTAGTCCAGTTACTTTAATATGCTCTTTCTCATCCATACTTTTAACATCTATCATAAATTTATCTGTTAAATTTACAAACTCTTTGTATTCAGTCAAATCAACACTTCCATTAGTATCTACAAAACAAGTAAGACCTAATTCATTTTTAACTTTTCTAAATAATTCTGTTAGAAAATCAGCATTAAGAGTTGACTCTCCTCCACTAACAGTTATACCTTCAATAAAAGGAGAAACTTTTTTTATCTCTTTAAATAATTCATCTACTGAATAATCTTTTGTTTTTGGACTTGATAAGTGTTTACACTCTCTAATACACGCATCACAAGATACACATTTTTTATCATCCCAAATAACTTTTTTATCTTTTATTTCAAGGGCATTTACTGGACAAACAGCCACACACTTGCCACAGCTTATACATTTATTTATTGTTTCTGGATTATGACAATAACTACATTTAAAATTACATCCTTGGAAAAATATTGACGTTCTATTTCCAGGACCATCTATACATGAAAATGGAATAATCTTATTTACTAAAGCCATGATTAATCTCTCAATCTTCTATCAAATGCTTTTGCTCCATTTTTAGCATTCATACCAAATACAGTTGCATTATTTTTAACTGCTTGTCCACTTTCAAGTTGAGCCACTTCTGATTTTTTTACAAGGTATCCTGTAACACGAACAACATCACATCCACCTGAGTAAGCAGATATATATCTTATTCCTGCTTTAAATGCTCCATCTATAACATTTATTATAGCTTCTGGATGTTCTTTATAAGTATCTTCAAATACAAATATATCACCTATTCCATTGAAGAAATATTTATGATATGGTGCAGATTGAAGTAAATGTTCAAATATTTCTGGTTCTTCACCTACTGGTATTCTACATCCTGGAGATATTCCCGTATCAGTATCTATACCAACTTGACAGTGCATAACATGACTATTTTTATAAGCATCTCCCACATATGGTGATTTGTATGAAGTTACTATTGAATTAAGTTTTTCTACTATTTTTAATCCTAACTCATTAGCTTCATCTCCATAACCAAATCTATCTTTTGGCTCAGTTGCATTTAATAAATGATTAACTGCTTCTGCAAGTCCTACCATACCAAACATTCCTGTAAATAATTCTTTTTTTATAAATCCTTCTTTTATAAGGAAACTTGATTTAAAGAATGCTGCTTCTTCAACTAAGAATTTAACTCTTTCATCTATATAGTTAAGCATTTTATTTGCTGCAAATGGTAATTTGTTATCTAAGAAATCTTCTACTGAAGTTGCAGTTTCAGCTAATCTACTTAAAACTAATCTAACTAGAGTGTAACCTCCACCGCCAACTATAAATCCATTATAGCAAGATGCAAGAGCATAATTTTCTGTTCCAAAATCTACTGTATCCATTTTATGATTTGCAAAACTTGGTTTAGCAGTAACTAAAGCTGTACTTGCACAAAGTTTAGCAAATTCTTCTGATGTTATATCTTTGTCATATTTAACTGTTAAGTTTGGCATTGCACATTCTAATTCAGTCATAGCCTTAAGTATAAGTCTTCCAGCAACTGTATCAACTGGACCTATATTTGCATGAACAAATGAATCAGTTAAACTTCTATCTATATGTGTTAAGAATAATTTTATTGCTTTATAAGCTTCTTTTTCATCTTTTACAAAAGGATTTAAAAGCGTATCTATATTTCCTAAATACACTGGATATGATGTTATTGATGGCACATGCTTATATAAAATTAATAAACTATTAGTTGCTTCCCATATATCTGTTGGTGGTTCTAAACTTAAGAACTCACATCCTTTTTCCATTAAAACTTCATAATTTGGTATAACATATCTTGGTCTGTAAGGAGTGTTTCCTTCAAACATTGTACAAATTATTTCTGCATCTAATAATTTTTTAGTGTCTTCATCTATGTTGAAAACTTCTATACTATTTCCTGCATATCCTGCCAATTGTAATACTTGTTGATTGTAAGTTAATGTCTCGTTTTTTATTATTTCTAACACTTGATTCATTTAAAAATCCTCCATAATTAGCTATATTTATTTTATTGAATTTAATTTTTCATAAAGTTTTTCACATTGTTTTTGTGTGATTAAAATTCCTTTTCTACTTACAGAAAGTAAATTTTCTTCTTTTAAAACTTTTAAATTTCTATTAATTGTTCTTACTGAAAATCCTAAAATAGACCCTATTTCTTCTCTAGTTTTTTCTATAAAAACTTCTTTTTTATTTTCACTTTCAAAAACATTAATTAAGTAATTTATTAAAGTACATATTGCTGGATAAGCTAGCACTTCCCCAGTTTTTACTGCTTGTTTATACATATTATTTGAAACGAAATGAAGTACATCTAAAGCTAATTTATGATCATTTTCAATCCAATTTATAAAATCATTTTTTGGTATTTCAATAATCATACTATCTGTTGTTGCTTGCAAAGTTGATGAGTAAGTTTCTTTATTTGCCATAATTTCCATTGCTCCAATATATGATATGGGCTTAATTACTGCAAAATCATATACAAATCCATTTTCAAATTCATTTCTAACTTTCATCTCACCTTTACAATGCAAATACATGGATTTAATATTATTTTCCTTTAAGACTACTATCTTTCCTTTTTCAAATTCTTTCAATTTACAATTTTTTTTAATATCATTGGGTATTCTATCAATAAGTTCTTTAACTTTTTTATTATCTATGTTTTCGTATAAGTATTTTTCATTCATTAGTTGTCTCCTAGACTCTTTTATTTTAATATTAATAAATCAAAACCAAAAGGACATATGTCCTTCTATTGTATAATATATAATTTCTTCATGAAATTCTATATTTATGTTAAAATATCATAGTTAAATATAGATTTTAGGGAGGTTTTTTATTTGAATAAAATAGATATATCAAAAATTTTAAAATTGTCCCTGGGAAGTTCATTAGCTATTTTTATTGCATACTTTTTTCAATTACAATATGCCATGGTAGCAGGAGTAATCACTTTATTAGTTGTCAAAGATACGAAAAAAGAAACTATAAAAGGAGCCCTGGGTAAACTTCTCGGATTTATTTTATGTACATTATATTCTTATTTGTGTTTTAATTTTTTAGGATATAATTTATGGTCATTTTCATTGTACATATTAATTATAATAAGTACTTGCTTTGTATTAAATATTAGATATGTTATTGCCATGTGTGTAGTAATTTCTTCTCATTATTTACTTCAAGAATCAATGAGTATTTATTGGATATTAAATGAAACTGGTTTATTTATAATAGGTGCTGGAATAGGCATAATCATAAATATGTTTATGTTTTCTAACAAAGAGCATATTTACGAAGGTCAACAAAAACTACAAAAACAAGTTAGCTTAATTTTAGTAGAGATCTCTGAAATGATTAATAAGCCTGGAAGGGACAATAATATTAAACATAATATTTCCATATTAAGTAATTTAATTGATAGTAGTACTAAGGCTGCTTATTTTAATATAAACAATAATCTACTTAGTGATACAAAATATTTCTTAGATCATATGGAAATCATCAAAAGTCAAAGAAATATTTTAAATACTTTATATGACCTAGTATCGCAATTAAATTATTTACCTGCTCAAGGTCAAATAGTATCCAATTTTATTAATAAGGTTGGAAATACATCCTTTGAAGTAAATACGGTAAATGATTTATTAAATGATTTAGAAAAAATGTATAATGATATGAAAACTCAGCCTCTACCTCAAGATAGAGATGAGTTCGAAAATAGAGCAATCTTATTTTTATGTTTAATTGAAATGAAAAAGTACTTAATTAATAGAAAAAATGCTCAATTTTTAAGAGATAACTATTACTATAATGATTAAAAGCATGGTTTAATCTTGCTTTTATGTTTAAAATACTATTTTTCTACATATTATAAGTATAATTAATTTCAATAATTATACTTATAATATGAGGGAGGTAGCATCATGGAAAATAAAATTAGTCATGACCACAAAAAAAACGTCCTTAGATTTGCATTATTTATAGGCGAATTAATGCTTATTAATGGTGCTGAAACTTATCGTGTTGAAGATACTATTCTTAGAATTTGTAAGTCTAGAAATTATAATCATATAAATGTATTTATTTCACCAACTGCTATAATTATATCTGATTATAGATTTGATGGATTTACTTTCATGAAAACTATAAAATCAAGATCCATTGATTTAAACAAAATATCTTTGTTAAATAATCTTTCCAGAAAATATGTATCAACTCCTCAATTAAACATAAATGAAGCTATGATAGAGCTAAAAAAAATAAATCAAATTAAATCTTATTCTCCTTTTGCAATTAATTTATGTACGGGGTTTTCTTCTGCTTTTTTTGCAATTTTATTAGAAGGCGATAATCTTCCTACTTTTATTTCTACTTTTATTACTTCCATATTAGCTGTGATGATTTATAATAAAATGATGAAAATTAGTACTATTCCTGCATTTTCATCATTTATTTCCTCAACATTTATAGCAATTATTGGTGTTATTCTTACTCAATTAAATATTCTACCTACACCTGCTATGCTAGTAGTCGGATCCATTATGCCACTACTTCCTGGAGTTTCTTTTATAAAAGGGATTCGAGATTTAATCGCAGGAGATTTAATTTCTGGTGTAGCTCGTGCCTTTGATGCTAGTGTAACTGCAATTAGCATTGCTTGTGGCGTAGGTATCATATTAGATATTTGGTTTAGACTAGGAGGAAATTTATTATGACTAATATGCCCTTATATCTTCATTTTATATGTTCTTTTTTTGCAACTGTTGGTTTTTCAGTATTTTTTAATTCTCCCAAATCCACACTTATTTCCAGTGGCTTTGTTGGTGGAGTTGGTTGGACAGTTTTTTGTTTTTTTAATCAAATAACACAAAATAATATTTTTTCAAATTTTATAGCTGCTTTATTAGTTTCTTATATGAGTGAACTTTTAGCTAGAAAATTTAAACAACCTGCTATTATTTTTGTTATCCCAGGAATCATTCCTTTAGTGCCCGGGCTTGGTATGTATAACACCATGCTTTATTTAGTTCAGAAGGATTATAATAATGCAATTTCAAAAGGCGCTGATGTATTATTTGTTGGAGGTGCCATATCACTAGGTGTTTTAGTTGTAACTTCTCTGGTAAAAACATTTAATATAATTTCTAAAAAAAAATCTGCTAAATAGCAGTTTTTTTTATACACTTATATACCTGTCCTTTATTGACTTTCATTTTATAAATATTATATACTACTCTAGGTTTATATTTTATAAAACTATTGTTTTTGTATATATTAATTTTATTTATCATAATTTATGGAGGCAGTTAAATGAGTGTTGATTTTAATCCCGATAACAAAAAAGATGTACTTGGATTAGCATTATTTATAGGTGAACTTATGCTAATAAACGGAGCTGAAACTTATCGTGTTGAAGATACTATTATTAGAATCTGTAAATCTAGAGGTTTCAATCATATAAACGTATTTACATCACCAACAGTTTTAATTATTTCTGATTATAAATTTGATGGATTTTCTTTTATGAAAACTATAAAAAGTAGATCTACTGATTTACAAAAAATTTCTCTTTTAAATAATTTTTCTAGAGAATTTGTTAGTAATACAGAAATAACTGTAGAAGAAGCCAAAAAAGAATTAAAGAAAATAAATCGAACTACTTATTATTCTGATTTAATTCAATATATCAGTACAGGTGTTGGTTCTGCGTTCTTTGCTGGATTAGTTGAAGGAAATAATATTCCTACTTTTATTTCTACTTTTATAACTTCCATTTTAGCAGTAAAAATTTACAATAAAATGATTGAAGTAAGTACCATACCTGCATTTTCAAGTTTTGTCGCTTCTTCTTTTATAGGTTTTATAGGAGTTATACTTACGCATTTTAATATTATTTCTGCACCAACCATGTTGGTAGTTGGCTCCATCATGCCACTACTTCCTGGAGTTTCTTTTATAAAAGGTATAAGAGATTTAATTGCAGGAGATTTAATGTCTGGTGTAGCTCGTGCTTTTGATGCAGGTGTAACTGCTGTAAGTATTGCTTGTGGAGTTGGTATTATTTTAGACGTTTGGTTTAGACTTGGAGGTGTTTTATAATGACTGATATGCCAGTTTACATGCATTTTATATTTGCATTTATATCTACTGTAGGATTTGCCATATTTTTAAAAGCGCCTAAATCCACTCTTATTCCAAGTGGTTTTATAGGCGGAATTGGTTGGTCTGTATATTATTCCATTGTAACGGCTACGGATAATAATATTGCCTCTAATTTTATAGCGGCTATTTTAATTTCTCTATTTAGTGAAATATTTGCTAGAAAATTAAAACAACCTGCCATCGTTTTTATAATTCCAGGTATAATACTTTTAGTTCCTGGACTTGGTATGTATAATACTATGCTTTATTTAGTTCAAACTAATTATACTGATGCCATCGCAAAAGGCAGTGATGTATTGTTTGTTGCTGGTGCAATATCTATGGGAGTACTTGTTGTAACTTCTTTATTTAAAACTATGAATCTTATTTCAAGAAAAAAAGCTGCTAAATAGCAGCTTTTTCTAATTTATTGGTAATATAATTATAAACTTAGTTCCTTTATTAGGTTCACTTTCCAGATATATTTTACCATTATGTAAATCTATAATATGTTTTGTGATTGCAAGTCCTAAACCAGTACCACTTTTATTTTCATTATTTTTATCTACAACTTGACTATATCTATCAAAAATTGTGTCATGATATTTTTTTTCAATTCCAATACCTGTGTCTTCTACAGTTATTTCTACTGAATTATTTAAATCCTTAATAGTAACACTTATTCGTCCACCATTTGGAGTGAATTTATGAGCATTGCTAACTAAATTTACTATACATCTTTCAATATCATATTTATCACAATTTATAATTTTTTCTTCCACATCAGTGTCAAATATAAGTTCTATTCCTGAAGATTCTATACTTTCTTTTAAAGTTAAAGTAGCTTCTTCAACTATATAAACAATATCACATTGACTTTTATTAATTTTATATTTTCCATTTTCAATTTTAGACTTATCCATTATATTGTTTATTAAATTTAATAACCTATTGGTATTACTTTTCATAATATCCATATATTTTTCCAGTTTAGATTTTGTTAACTCTTTATCTGATCTACAAAAACTTCTTATCAACTGTTCTATAGAATTTATTACATTTAGAGGCGTTCTAAGTTCATGTGATAAATTTATAAAGTAGTTATTTTTACTTTTCTCTACTTCTAGCAGTCTATTGAATAAAACTTTATTCTTATTCATTTCATTATTAAGCTGTTGGGTTCTTTTCTCAACCAATTTATCAAGCTTCTTCATTTTATTTATACTATTATAAATGATTATTATAATTATCATAGCATATAAAAATTTAGCTATATTACTTTTCCAAAAAGGAGGTTTTATAGTAAAGTTAATTTCTTTTTCCTCACTTATATTACCTCTATTATTTCTAAATTTTATTCTTAATTTATGTTTCCCAGGATCTAAATTAGTAAGTATTACTTCATTACTAGTTATTTGAATCCAATCCGAATGAGATGAACCTTCTAATTTATAAAAATATTGAACATTTTTATTTGCCCTATAATCCGTAGTGAAAAATTTCACTCTTATAAAGTTCTTATCATAGCTAAAAGTATTTCCATCTATATTTAAATAATGCTCTCCTTTTACTTCAAAACTATCAAAATTTATTTTTGAATGATAATCACTTTGTAAAACTTCTTGTGGATTAAATATATTTAATCCCTTTATTCCTCCAAATAAAAAGTCTCCATTGCTACATCTATAAGCTGAATTTCCATTAAATTCATTACTTTGTAAACCATCTGTACTACTTAAGTTAGTAAATTTATTATTTTTTATATCAAATTTAGATATACCATTATTTGTACTCATCCAAATATTTTTATCATCATCTTTTAAAATTTGATATACTATATTATTTGCCAACCCATCTTTTTCTGTATAAGATTTAAATTTCTTATCAATTTTATTAAATTTTAATAAACCACTATTAGTACCTATCCATAAATTATTTTCCTCATCTTCAACTATAGTTCTAATAGTGTTTACAATAACTTGTTTTCCATTTTCTTCATACTTACTATACATTTCTATAGTATCTTTATTTATATCAAACTTGATTAAACCTTCTGAAATATATCCACCAATCCAGTAAACACCATCTTCATCTTTATCTTCATATACAGTACGTACATATGGTTCTTTTATTCCAGCTTTTATTAACCTTGATGTAAAATCTGTTATTTCATTTGTCTCTATATTTAAAACAGTAAGACCTATGGGAGTTCCTATCCATAAATTATTTTTCTCATCTATAAATAAACCTTTTATATTGTTATCGATTAATCCATCTTCAACTTTATATTTCTCAATGGTCATATCGTCTTTATTTATTTTATTTAAACCATTTCTAGTTCCTACCCATATGTTATTACCTTTTCCACTTATAACATTTATAGCATTACTACTTAAATCATATTTAGTATCACCTTCAAAAATATGATCTATATTTCCTGTTTTTCTATCTATTATATTTAGTCCTCTATCACCAGTTCCTATCCATAGTAATCCATCTTCATCTTCATAAGCACCCATTACAACATTATCACTTATTGAATTAGTATCTAAAGGATCATTTTTATATAGTTCTATTATATTTTTAGAATCAAAAATACTTACACCAGTATAAGTTCCTGCCCATATAAGGCCACTTTCATCTTCCATAAGTGTGAAAACTATATTGTGAGCTAAACTATTATTATCATAGCTCTTATTATTATAAGTAATGAATTGCTCGTCATTAATATATTGACTAATACCTTTATCAGTAGCCATCCATATATTACCACTACTATCTTTCATTATATCTCTTATGCTTAATGATTTTAATTTACTATTATCTTCATCATCTACTTCAAACGATTTAACTTTATTATTTTTTAAATCAACTCTTTTAAGACCATTTTCTGATGTTCCTACCCACATATTGTCATTATCAAAGAAAATAGTTTTAATTTTACCCCATTCAGATGTCTTTGTATCTTCAACTGAATATGGATAAGCTTTGTTACTATTTGCATCTACCTTATGAAGACCTTGATTTGTACCTATCCATAAGTTGCCATACTTATCTTTGTTAATACTATAAACATTTTCATCAATAAGTCCATTTTCTATTCCAAATATTTTATCAAAATCATCTATTTTTTCGTTATATAAGTAAACACCTTTATTATTTCCCATATATAAATTACCATCATCATCCATATACATTACTATTATGGCATAATAAGAAATATCTTTATTCTTTTTATTATAGCGATAATGATTTATAGAATAATCGTTTAAATTAATTTTACTTAAACCTTCATCTGTTCCTACCCATAAGTTTTTGTTTTTATCTTCTATTAAAGCAGTTACATAGTTACTAATAATACTATTTTCATCTTCGTCGTTGGCATCAAATACTTTAAATTCTGATCCATTGTATCTATTCACTCCATCATTTGTACCTATCCATATATATCCATCACTATCTTGGATTATAGCTTCTGCAGTTGCTTGTGATAACCCATTATCTATAGTTAAATTTTCAAAATTCATCATTTTAGAGGCATATATATTTTTAGGTAATATACATATTAAAAATATTAAACACATTAATATGTACCTTATCTTTTTCATCCATAATTCTCCTTATCTGTTAAATTAATACAATATATATGATACTATATTATAGTTTTTTTTCATACTATTTTCTTTGCATTTTTGAAATAATTTGTATGTTTTTGTCGAAATTTGTCTTTTTCTTTATATATAAAATAGAAATATATTAAAAAAGAACTTAGTGGTTTCACTAAGTTCTTTATCATGTATACCTTACTTAATTATTTATATAAACATTAACCTTTTTTAAGTTTTTTCTTTAATGTATTTATAATTAAATTAACTTCATCAACTTTAAAAACAATAACACATATTCCATAAGTTAAAGCCCCAGCTAAAATAGATAGTCCTAAAGTAATAATTTCTTTAACCATTCCCACTCCAAATATATTTGCTATATTTTTATATGCAAAATAAGTTACTAAAGCCATAAGCAAGGCAGATATAACTGCTTTTAAGAATACCGATAAAACATGACGTCCTCCAAAAGGCCCTATCTTTATTCTTAAATTTATAAATAATAAAGCTACAGTTACTAATGCTGATATACTTGTAGCCAGAGCTAAGCCTGCCAATTGCATATTTGTAAATTTTACAAAAGAAATATTCAAAATAATATTTAATCCCATGGCAATTGCTCCATTTATCATAGGTGTTTTTGTATCTTGAAGGGAATAAAATACCTTTCCTAAGATATCTCTAAGTCCAAATCCTATCATTCCTATGGAGTAAAACACTAATGCTACTGATGTCATATATGCAGCCCTATCATCAAAGGCTCCCCTTTGGAAAAGTACTTTTACTATAGGTTTCGAAAGTATAATAGCTCCAACTGATATGGGAATTACTAATAAAATAACAGTACTTGTTGCTGTTACAATTGATTTATTAAATTCAACTTTATTATTTTCTGTAGATAGTTTAGATAGCATAGGATAAACAACAGATGATATGGATACTATAAACATCCCCATAACAAATTGATTTAATTTATTAGCATAACTTAATGCTGATATACTTCCCTCAACTAAAGTTGATGCAATTGTTCTATCTACTATAGTATTTATTTGAGTTACTGCCACACCAATAAGAACTGGTCCAACTAGCCAAAGCATCTTTTTTAAGTACTCATCTTTAAAATTTATATAAGGTATGTATCTATAACCTCTTTTCATTGCAAAAGGTAGTTGAAATAAAAATTGGCCCAATAATCCTATTAGTGACCCATATGGTAAAATATAGGGTGTAGTTTTTACACTAAGAAGTATAGATAATATTATAAAAGTATTATATGGAACTGACATAAGGCCCGGAATTATAAAGTTTTCTTTTACTTGTAAAAATGCCATCATTATATAACTAATTCCTAAAAAAGGAATCCCTAGTAACATTATTCTAGTAAAATATACCGCTTTTTCCATAGTTTCACCTTTAAATCCTAAAGCAAATAATTTAACTACCTCTGGTGCAAATATTGCCCCAATTATGGCAATTACTACGCATATTATTACAACTGCATTAAAAATATTATTTGTATATTTAACTGCTGCATCATCTCCATCTTTGGATCTTACTTCACAAAAAAGAGGTATAAATGCCGTTCCTAAAGATGTTCCTATGGCTGTAAATATAACTGCTGGTATATTCATTGCTACTAAAAATGCATCACTAATTGATGATGCTCCATAAGATGATGCAAGAGTTATCTCCCTACCAAAACCTAAAATTTTTGCTACTAATGTGGCCGCCATAAGACCTATAGCAGCTTTTGCAACTTTTGACATTTTTCCACTCCTAAATTTATATTTATTTCTTGTCTTTATTTTTTATCTCTTTTTGAATTTTATCCCTTTCCATGGAAATTATAATATTTTGCAGAGAATTATCTAAATTATCATCCATATTTATTGAGGAACCCATAAATGCATCTCCTAAAAAACTATATTCTAATTCTTCTTTATCGATTTTATTTTGTCTATTTCTTTTATTAGTCATTTTCTCTCCTTTTTACATTCTTTTATTTATTAAATATTTTTTTATTATTTTATCTCTACTTTATAAACTTATTCAAAAAAAGAGAACCAGTAAAACTGATTCTCTTTTTTAAGAATAATTAATATAAAAATATATTTATTTACTAATTTTATTATTAATTTTACTTACTATATCATTTAAAACAACATCTAGCTCATCACTAACTTCACTTACCCCATTATGAGTTATTTCAATAATTTCTCTAGTCATTGGTAGCTCTCCTAAAAGCTCTAAATTCATTTCACTTAGGAATTTTTCTGTATCATCACCATCGAATAATTTTATTTTCTTGCTACAATCTGGACATTGAATATAACTCATATTTTCAACAACACCAAGTACATTTACATTTAATTTCTTTGCCATATTTATACCTTTGGCAACTATCATTGAAATCATATCTTGAGGTACAGATACCATTACCATACCTGTTATAGGCAGCGATTGCATTACTGTTAAAGCAACATCCCCTGTCCCTGGAGGCATATCTATAAGTAAATAATCAAGCTCTTCCCACATTACATCTTTGTAAAACTGCTTAATCGTATTACTTATTAAAGGACCTTTAAATACAACAGGTTGACTCTCGTCACCTACCATGTAGTTTATTGACATAGTCTTTATACCTTCTTTACTTACTACAGGAAAAATATTTACACCATCACTTGATATAGCCCTTTCATTTTTTAATCCCATAAGTCTAGGAATACTTGGTCCTGTTATATCTGCATCTAATATACCAACTTTATAACCTTCTTTATTTAATTTCTTGGCAATTAATGATGTTACTGTAGATTTTCCCACACCACCTTTTCCACTCATAATTCCTATTATATTTTTTATTTTATTATTTGGATTATTCTCTATTGTACAAGTAGCTTGTTTGCCACAATTATTTTTTGATGGACATGAGTTGCAATTTCCCATTTTCATTTCCTCCACTGATTTAGTTATTAGTTCATTTTTTAATTTTTGTTTAAAAATTAATTTATATTCAGTTTATACCCACATTTTTTATTTTTAATGTATAATTTCCTAAATATTAAAATCAATTAAGTCATTGTCATTTTTTATCAAGTTTATTATATTAAATTAAGGGTATTTTATATACTTAATTATATTTATATAGTAAAAGGAGAATTTACATGTGTGACTTTGTTTCTCGTAATAAAAATTTATTTAATAAATTAGATAAGTTTATATGTTCAATAAATGATAATGACGATAAATTAATGAGTACTTTGCATTATGCTCAAAATATTTTTGGATATCTTCCTAAAGAAGTGCAAATTTATATTGGAGAAAAATTAAGTATACCCTTAAATAAAATTGAAAGTACTATAAGTTTTTATAGCTATTTTTCTACAGAACTTAAAGGTAAATATAAAATAAATGTATGTTTAGGTAGTGCCTGTTCAAAAAATAATAGCAATGAAATAATGAATGAATTTGAAAGATTAATTGGCATAAAATCAGGCCAAACTACATCGGATATGAAATTTAGCTTGGATTATTCCAGATGTGTAGGTGTATGTCGTAAACCACCTATTATAACTGTTAACGGAAGAGTATATGAAAGTGTAACCCCAGAAGATATACCTTCCATACTAAAAAATTACAAATAAAAACTGCTATCTAGCAGTTTTTTATTGTTTGTATATTATTTTGTCTTTCATTTAACCAAGAAATTATATCTTTCATAACTTCTTCTTTATTTATTTCATTTAACATTTCATGTCTTCCACCTTCATATAATTTACATGAAACATTTTTAACACCTAAATTTACATATCTATCTCTTAATCTTAATACACCTTTTCCATCTTTACCAATAGGGTCCCTATCCCCAGACATAATATATATAGGTAAATCTAGGGGAACTTTCTTTAAGTTTTGAGGATTTTCTATTTCTTGAAGACCTTTTATAAAATCATAGAAAAATCCACAAGTAAATAAAACTCCACAGAATGAGTCATCTATGTATTTTTGAACTTCTTTTTCATCCCTACTTAACCAGTCAAAGTCAGTTTTAGATGATTTGAATTTTTTATTATTTCCACCAAATATTAAATTGTCTAAAGTCTTACTTCTATGCCTTCTTCCATGTTTTTTACATATGTAATTTGATAAAAATTCTCCAACTTTCAAAATTTCACCGTGTTTTCCATTTGAACCAGATAATATTAGTCCATCTAATTGATTTCCATATTCCATTATGTATCTTTGACTTGCAAAAGAACCCATACTATGACCAAATAAATATATTGGTAAATCAGGATTTTCTTCTTTTATTATATTAGTTAAAGTATTCATATCTTCAACCAAACATCTAAAACCATCCTTATCTGCCAAGTACCCCACATTATCTATTGTTTTAGCAGTTAATCCATGACCCCTATGGTCATTAATATATACTATGTACCCATTTTCAGTTAGTTTTTTTGCAAATTCTTCATATCTTATTGCTGTTTCAGACATACCATGGGCTATTTGTACAACTGCCTTTGGATTTACAATTTTGCTCGTCCATTTATAAACATGTATATCTAAATCTTCTTTTCCTTTAAAATAAAATTCTTTACAATCCATTATATATACCTCTTAAGTTTATAATTTTGTAGAAAGTTATATTTTTATTTTATATATTCAAATTTTAACTTTATTACCTTATATTATATCATAATGCCTGAATTTGTATATTCATCAAAATATATAAAAATACTGACTATCTACAAATAGAATAGTCAGTATTTTTATGTTTATAAATTACTTATATATTCAATTTCTAGTTTTTTAGAAGTTAAAAATTCTTCTGCAAAACTATTTTTCTCAACTACGAAGGTTGTACTTTTAATTTTTTCTAATTTTCTTCCGAAAACTTTATTGTTTATTTTTTGAACTGAGCTTGGTATGATAATTTTTCTTAACTTAACATAGTCTAAAGAATTTTTACCAATTGATTTTACTGATGATGGTATTTCCACATTTTTAAGTTTAGTACAAAATGCAAGCATTCCTTCTGGTATTGATTTTAAATTTGATGATAATTTAATATGTTCTAAATACATATTTGATGCAAAAGCATATTTACCTATTTCTTTAATAGTATCTGGCATATTAACTTCTAATAAGTTTTTACCTTCAAAAGCTTCACTTGCTATTTTTGTTACTTTCTTATTTTCGATAATTTCAGGTATAGTTACTCTTTGTTCTTTGCCTATGTATTCTTTAATAAGAATACCTCTTGCTTCAACTTCATATAGATATTCATTTTTAAAATCTAAGTTATCTTCTTTTGACATTTATCTGACTCTCCCCCCCTCATCTGATACTTATATTGTAACTCCTGTAATAATCAGTTTAAACATGTATATTTTGGAATATTTTTAGCATTATTTAACTTTACAAATTTAATATACAAATAAATTTGTAAATTAAATCTTTATACTTATCATAATACTTTTCTCTTTCATTATATAAAACACTTAAATTAAAAATTATTTGTCCATCAACCTTTATATCATAAATATTTTTACCTAAGTCATTTTTATTTTTTATAAAAACCTGGGCATTTTCAATTTTTCCTCCCAAAGATTTTATATATTCTATGGCCTCTTCATAATGAAGTAATTTTCTAAAATCTTTATTTTCTTTATCTAATAATTCAAATCCAGCTATGTTTTTCTTAGTATATAGATACGTTTTGTTAATATAAATTTTAGACAAAACTCCACCTCCTATAATCCATTTATTAATGAAAGCTTCTTTAGTATTTTTATATATTTTTCATCCATAATATCCATATAATTATCTTCTTCATCTAATATATACATAATTTTTTCAAAAGAATCAGTAGTATTAAAAACTATATATTTTTTTCCTTGAAGTTTTACATTATAAATATTTGATTTAAAATATCTCATTTTTCCATTTTTAACAAGCTCATTAAAGTCATAAGATAAATTATTAGAAACTATATTTCTTACAAATATTTTTGGATTTTTATTATAGTACATTAATATTTCTTTAAATTTATCCAAATCATCGCCATATGAATCTATATTTACAATAACCTCATTTTCTGTAAAATGAAAATAACTATTATACTTCACATTTTCAAAATTCACTTTTGAATTTTTATCTAAGTCCTTTAAAAGATAATCTATTTTTGTAGCTTTAGAATCTAAAGAAGATAGAAATGAAGGAAATTTATTTATATAATATTCATCTTCTTTGAGTAAAAATTTCTTTGGTATGTATATAACTTTATAATTAAGAAAATTTGCGTCACGAGTGCTATAAACTGAAAATTTATTTCTATTTTCATGAAAATCTACTTCAACTAAAATATTTTTATTTTTTAATTGTTCAACCATATTTAATATTTTTTCTTTAATTTTTTTATAATTATCCATAATAAACTCCTTATTATTCTAAAGAATCTTGTATTCTAAGAATTTTATTGATTTTATTTTGGATTTTCATATCCAATAGTTGATTATTTTTTGTATAAAAATAACAATAAGGTTTGTTTGTTTTATTGTTCATAAATTCATAAGCACTCAAATAAGATATATTGACAAATTTCCCTTCAAAAAATACTTTTACATATTTAACTTGATTAATACTTTCTATATAAAAATTGCTTAAACAACATTTAAAAATTTCAGGTATATCATAGTCTTCATATTTTTGTGGTATATATATATCATTTTCAGTTTGTCTTAATAAAAGAACTGAAGACATTATCTCCATTTTTTTATCTTCTAGTTTAGACTTTATCTCCTTAATTAAAAAATCCATATTAAATCTAGCAAATGGATATGTAATTTTTATTCCTTTATCATCTATAGTTAATTTAGGCTCTCCAATGTCTAGTTTTAAATTAGGTATATCTACTATATATTGAACAAATTTAATAAATTCCAATTGCTCTAAATATTTTTTTAAATTATTTAAATATGTATTTATAATAAAATAAATACTGTCTTTATCACCATGAAACCATAATAGATCTAAAATATCCGATGTAATTTTTATAGTATTATCTTTGTAGTAAAATAATTTTGGATTACCTAGGAAATTTATTTTTTTTAAGTCGTTAAATAAGTTTTTAAGTTCCTTTTTGTAAGCGCCATCTAATTGATCATATATGGAGTATTCATTTTTTAAATATAAATCTTCTATATTAGAAGAAGATATACACTTTTCTAGAGGCATGTACAATGGTATATTATGTTCTTCTATTAATTCCATTGTAATTATATTTAAATCTTTTATTATCATTTCTATGTATTCGCTTTGATTCATAATATATCACCTCAAATATACTCTTACTCAAATATATAGTCATTTTCCACAATAAAATCTAATATCTCATCATTATCAAGTTCCTCTACAAATAATCTCTTTACTAAGTTTTTGTTTAATGATACTAAATCTTTTAGAGCAAGTATGGTGAATTCAGGCTTAAGTTTTAAAAAGAAGTTTATCGAATTAGTAAAAATATCCATAAAAAAAGTAAAAAATAGAAAAAAATTGCTATTTAATCTAAAAATATTCTATTTTTTTTGTACAAGATAAAATCTATAATGAACGTAGTCAATGAGACGGGAAAACAAAAAGTTAAAAAACAGGAGGAACAGTTAAATGAGAAAATCAAAATTATTAACAGTGTTGGTAGCAGCAGCAATTGGAGTTTCAATGGTAGGATGTGGTTCATCAGGAGGAAGTTCAAGTAGTGGAAGTGGCGGAAGCAGTTCAGGCGGAGACGTAGCCAATAAGGACAAGCCTTTATGTTGGTACAATCGTCAGCCATCAAACAGTTCAACAGGTGAACTTGATAAGACAGCACTTACATTTAATGACAAAACAT
>USRS01000039.1 GCA_900557165.1 uncultured Clostridium sp. | reverse complement strand
GCGCAAGTGCTCAATTAATGGCATCAATAAATGATTTCAAACACAATAATACATTCGGAGCGACTGCTTTCGGTGCTTACGCATTCTTCTGGTATGCAGTAGGATTTACTTGGTTAATGCAAAATGGTATATTTGGTGAAAAATTAGCTGCTGCTTGTGATACTAAACAATTAGGATTCGCTTACTTAGGATACTTAATATTCACTATATTCATGACAATAGGAGCTATGGAAACTCATAAAGTATTATTTACTATATTTGTTCTTATAGATTTCTTATTCTTAGGATTATCTTTATCATCATTCGGAATAATGGAACATGCTACTCATATGTTAGCTGCTTATTCTGAATTAGCAATAGCTATAGTTTCATTCTATGGATGTGGTGCTGCTGTATTAAATACTCACTTCGGTAGAGAATTCTTACCAGTAGGTAAACCATTTGGTATATTCAAAAAATAATAACTTTTAATATAAAATAAGACTTCATAGTAATTAATTATAAACTTAATTATTATGAAGTCTTTTCCTTTTATTTATCTTTTTTATAAAGTTTATGCAAATAATTCATCTTTACATTCTTTATCATTAAATACATCTGCATTAAAGTCATTATTTTGATATGCAACTATAGTTGTACAAACTGCATCTCCTGTTATATTTACTGCAGTTCTTGTCATATCTAGTATGCGGTCTATTCCCATTATTAATGCAATTCCTTCTACTGGAAGCCCAACAGATGCAAATACCATAGATAATGTTATCAAGCCAACTCCTGGAACACCTGCTGTTCCTATAGATGCCATTGTAGCTGTAGCTATAACAGTTATATAATCCATAAAATCTAAGTTAATTCCAAAAGCTTGTGCAACAAATATTACTGCAACACCTTGCATTATAGCTGTTCCATCCATATTTATAGTTGCACCTAATGGTATAGTAAATGATGATATTCTTTTTGATACTCCGATTTTTTCATTTAACGTTTCTATTGATAATGGTATTGTTGAATTTGAACTAGATGTTGAAAATGCAAATCCCATAACAGGTGCAAATTTTTTTATAAATTTTATAGGATTTAGACCAGTGAAAACTTTTAGTAATAACATATAAACTACAAAACATTGTACTCCAAGTGCTATAAATACACCTAACATATATTTTAACATCGGAATAAAAGCATCAAAGCCTATATTTGCAAATGTTCTAGCTGTCAAGCAAAATACACCATATGGAGCAACACGCATAACCATCATTGTCATTTCCATCATTATATCATTAAATTGACTTAAAAATTTATGTACAACTTCTACTTTCTTTCCTAATTTAGCAAGTATTACACCTACTATTAATGAGAATATTATTATTTGCAACATATTCCCTTCTGCTAATGCATTTAAAGGATTTGTAGGAATTAAGTTCAATAATGTTTCTGTTAAAGTAGTTGCTTCAGCTATAGTTGGTTCAGCTTTTTGTATTGATGACATATCAAGACCAATGCCAGGATTTAAAACTTTTCCAACAGACAGTGCAACTGTTATAGCAATAGCTGTCGTAACTAAATAAAACACTATTGTTTTTATTCCAACTTTTCCAAGAGTTTTCGTATCTCCAATTGATGCTGCACCACAAGCTATTGAACAAAATACTAATGGAACTACTAACATTTGCATTAATCTTAAAAATCCATTACCTACTACATAGAATAACCCTTCTATTAAAAACTTATCTCTTATATCGCTTGCTGGAATATAACTATGTAAAATTACTCCACATAGAGATCCTACTATAAGTGCAATAAATATTTTTGTTGTTAAACCTAATTTTTTTTGTTTTTTCTGCATTTCAATCCCCCCAATAATAATTTTGCAATTTTATTAATTGCTTCATTCATTTTCATTTTATACATTATAACTTGAAATTATATTTCTTCAGTTTTATAACACTTCAAGCTTAGTATTATTGTAATTATAGCAGATATGAAAAAATTGTAAATCATTTTATTATCATTCAGAATTTTCAATAATTTACATGTTTTTCATCATATTTTGTATTTTTTGATATAAAACTAATATTCTATTGTAATTTCAATCTTCTTATCTTATTAAATCCTATTAATATTTCTATATAGTCAATAATCGCAATTTTATCATTTAAAGAATAATAATATTTTGAATTATTAACTATCTCTTCAAGCTCACTATAGCTTATATATTCTTTATCACTAACTAATTTATCAATATTTTCTTTTTTGCTATCATATAAACTCATATTGAGATCATTAACTTTTACCCAGTTATACAAATCATATATATCCATCAATATAAATCTATTTTCTTCAAGATATTTTTGAAGATTTTTATCATCTTCATTTAATTTATTAGATAGTAGTTTATCTTCAATCATATTAGCTCTTAATATTTCATTTTTCATACTACTATCTGCTTCTTCATTTTTATATATCAAGTTTTTTAAAATATTTATTTGGCTAGCAATTGTTTTATTATATAAATTGATAAGATCTCTTCTTGCATCTTCTTCTTTATAAGGGAAAACAAATTTGCTCAATAATATAGAAATAAGCGTACCAATAGCTACAAATAAAACTCTATCGAGAGTTAAAACTACGGCATTTCCATCATGTAACGCAGCTCCCCCTATTGCTGATACTGTAGCATTAATCGTTCTAACTTTATATGTATTGGAGTAGCTTAATAAATACCCCACTCCAACCATTAATAATGCTCTTCCTATAGTAGATTTTACAAAATAAAATGAAAAACTTATTATAGCAACGCCTATTACAGTTGCAATTATTCTATCTTTAGTCTTTTCTTCATATTTTTCATAGAAAGGTTGAATTAGTGAATTGACTGTATATACAATCCATCTTCCTTCTTGAATATTGAAATAATCAACAATAAAAGAGGTGACAGTTATCCCTATTGCTAACCTAAATGCATAAGAGAACCTCAATGAATTAGATCTAAAACTCTCTTTATATATGTTTTTCAATCTATAGTTTGAAGGAATTTCTTCTAATTTACTCACAAAATTATATTTTTTCTTATCAAGCTCTTTTAATTCATATAATGATTTTTTTATAAAAAATAATGAATTTAAAACTTTGATTTTAAATATGCTAATATTAGTATTTTCATTATGCTTATAAAACATATTAGTGATTATCTCATCTAACTCATTTATGTTTTCACCTTTATCAAAACATCTTTTTACTAAGTTTATAGCTTTTAAAAAATCTTCTTTAAAATTTTCATCATTTAAGATATTTATGGAGTTTTTTTCTTGTGCTAACGCATCTATAGCATCATTTATTTTTTCCAACTCTAATGATATAGCAAGTTTAATTTTGCTTTCATCTGTAAAATAAAATTGTTCCTCTCTTTTGTTATATACAAATTTTCTAAATTTTTTAATTCCATCTTTGATTTCATCATCCAAATTTTTTATAGGTTTACCTTTTTCAATTAATTCTATTTTTTTAATTAAATTTGTACATATTGCTGAAAATATAGAATTTCCTTGTTTATAAATTTTGTTCTTATTAAAGGCAATTTGGCTTAACATAATTAAAATTGCACCTACAATTAATGATATTAATCTTTTTGGAAGCTGGTCTATTGTTACAGTTGCAAATAGCATAAATACATATTGGAGATTAAAAGGTACGAAACTTGGAGTACTTAGGTTATAACATAATGTATATCCTATAATAAATACAAATATAAAGTTAAGCGGTATTCCAAGTATTGCATTCTTGCTAGCTATAAATGTAACAACCCCCATTAAAACATTAAAACAAATTAATTTTATTCCAGTTCTCACCGGGTTTAAAGAAAAATCCTTTTCTAAAAACATTAATACTGCTGTTATTGTAGTTACACCAATTAATGTATTTTCTGAACCAAATATCATATTAAATCCAACAATAAATCCCATCATAAACACAAATATTAATGTGTTTCCTATTATCTTTTTGCCCATGTAGTCACATCCTTTGTATATGATTGATTTTATTTTGTCCCAAAAAGAAAAATTTATAAAAAATGATAATTTGAAGTGAAGATACAATTTCAATCACCATTTAATTTCATAGCTATAGCTTTCCATTTTATTTCTGGTGAATAGTGTACTCTTGTACTCATAATAAAATAACCTCCTTTAAAATCATACATATAGTATGTTTCAAAAGCGGTTGTTTTATTTATTCCCGTGTAAAGGGTTCACTTCATATTATATACTGTGGTTTTTAATTCAACTAGTTGACATATCAACTAAATAGTTTTAAAATGATTGACATATCAACTAAGAATTTGGGTTTAACTATATAGAAATAATATTAAGGAAGGTATAAAAATGGATAATATATTTAATAAAAAATATGAAGTAACATATAGAGATACAGATGCTAGAGGGGAATGTTTTTTAACATCTTATATGAATTTTATGGCTGACTGTGGCTTAAGTCAGGATGAAATTTATGGGTTTGTAATAGCTGATATGGTTAAGGATGACTACACATGGATGTTAGTTGATTATGAGATTAATATATATGAATATGTTAGATATAAATCAAAGTTAAGAGCTGAAACATATATTGAAGGAATGAATAAATTTTATGCTGTTAGATGTTTTAAAATTTATGATGAAAGAGATAAATTAATATTAGAAGGAAGAACTTTAGTTATATTAGTTGATTCTAAAAAAAGAAGACCAATATCTATACCAGATAAACATTATGATGCTTATGGAGTGAAAGAAAAAAATTCTTATATAGGAAGAAAAAAATTAAAACTTTCAAAATGTAGTAAAGTTGATAGTGAAAAACGCTTTAGTGTTAGATATTCAGATATAGATTTAAATTTACATGTAGGTAATGTTACTTATTTAGAGTGGATATTAGAAACAATACCTTTTGATATCATGACAAATTATAAAATAGATTCAGTTAAAATAAAATATCAAAAAGAGCTTACATATGGGGAAATAGTAAATGTTAAAACAGAGATAAAGCATGGAGAAAATAAAATTAGTGCATATCATGAAATAATAAATGAAAAAGAAGAAGTTGTAGCATTGTTAGAAACTCATTGGATATAACAACTTAGGAGAATAAAATGGACAAAACATATGAAGATATGAGAATATATATTTCAGTTTTATATAGACAATTTCAAATTTATATAAATAATAATACGAAGGATTTACAAATAAGTGCTTCAGAATACATTTTTTTAATGGAAATGTATAAAAATGATAATATGAGTCAAGAACAACTTTCTAAAAATCTTATTATAGATAAATCAGCTACGGCTAGGGCTATAAAGTCATTGGAAGAAAAAGAGTATATAATAAGAAAAAAAGATGATAATGATAAAAGAACTAATAGAATAAAATTAACCAAAAAGGGTATAGAAATAAAAGATAGATTAAGTAATTTACTTGAAGAATGGAATAATGAAATAACAAGTGATATTGATAAAAATCTTTTAAATACAGTAATAGATACAATAAATAAGATGTCTATTAAAGCAATAGAAAAGAATAATATATAGTAAAGAGAGGAGAAGAGACACTATGAGTAATTTGAAAATAATATGTGATAGTTTAGCAGATGTGCCAGAAAATTTAATTAAAAGGTATGATATAGAAATAATTCCTCTTACCATAAGGATTAATGATATAGAATACAAAGATGGAGTTAATATTACAAACGAAGAATTTTATAAATTAATAAAAGAAAGTAATGAGATTCCAAAAACATCTCAAGCAACATATATACAATTCCAAGAAATATTTAAAAAATATATTGATGAGGGCAAAAGAATATTGTATATTAGTGGTTCATCAAAGGTTACAGGAACATACCAAAGTGCTATGATGGCTAAAAATGATTTAGAAGGTGAAATATACTTATTTGATAGCTTAAATTTATCATATGGATGTGGTGCTCAAGTTGTAACTGCTTGTGAGATGAATGAAGAAAATAAATCTATAGAAGAAATACTAAAAAAATTAGAAGAGATAAGAGATAATATTTTAGTTTTATTTGCTGTTGATAATTTAGATTTTCTTAAAAAAGGTGGAAGATTATCTGCTTCAAAAGCAGTAATAGGAAGTATGCTTAGTATAAAACCTATACTACAAATGAAAGATGGATTTATAGTAAATATTGACCAAGCAAGAGGTCATAAAAAAGTCATTGCAAAAATGATTAATATGGTTAAAGATAATATAAATTCTGATATAAATGAAAAAAGAATAGGAATTGCCCATGGAGACAATGAAGTTGAGTTTGAAAGATTAAAAGAAACTATAAAAAATCAATTTAATTTTAATAGTATAACAGAAGCTAAAATAGGACCTAGTATAGGCTCTCATACGGGAGCTGGAACTATTGGAGTTTGCATGTGGAATAAGTAACAAGATAGGGTGTTGCACTAGAAACAGGGCTACATCCTATTATTTTTGCGTATTATTAATTTTTATAAATAATATTCACTAAGATATTAAAAGGGGGAGAGGGATATATTATTTGCAGAATAAAAGCTTTAATAGCTGAATTAAGACATCCTTAGATCATCACTAGCATCTGTATTTGGGTTTATATTAAGTTCTAATACAAAAAACAATGAAAGAAGAAAAAGAGGAAAAGGTTTGCAATGCAGTGAAATAAAAAAAGATGAAAAGTATGAATATTGTGAAATAATAAGAAATTATGATTATGGAGATGATAATTCTGTTTAAATATTAATAGCTTTTATTATATTTGTATCGTCGGCTATAGTTATTTTGATGATATATACAAAAAATGTAAATATTGATATATCAATATTATCTCAGCTTAGAGATTTAATGTGTACATAGGACTTTTACTTGGGGAATATAAAATCAGAAATGACTAGAATTCAAAATTAGGAAAAGGAATTTTGTGAAAAAAAAAGAGAAAATGAATTCACAAAGTTCATTATAAATCCTCTTATTTCTCTAACGTATAATGCATATTATATGATATTCTAGTGATAGGTTAGGAAATGGTTTTACCTGAATTAGGTAATTTGTATAAAACGACAATAATTAAAAGAAAAATTGAGAGGAGTACAATCAATGAGTACAATTAATAAGAAAAAAATACAAAAAGGATGGATGATGTTAATCGTTTGTATGTTAATACAAGCAGTACCATTTTGTATAGCATCAAATATACAACCTTTATTTATAAGTTCAGTAATACAAGAACATGGATTTAGTTTAACTGGATTCTCTTTAATATTTACAATAGGAACGATAGTTTCAGCAATAGCAGGTCCGTTTATAGGTTCATTATTTGGGAAAGTTAATTTAAAAGCTATATATACTGTAGGTGCAGTATTATGCGGTGGAGGATTTATGTTATTCTCGTACTGTAATACATTACCAATGTTCTATGGTGTAGCTGCAATAGTTCAAGTAGGTGCAGCAATAATATCTGGAATAGGTGTGCCAATATTAATTAATGCATGGTTTGATGGAAAAACTAGAGGAAAAGCTTTAGGTTTAGCTTTCGCTGGTGGATCGATAGGAAATATATTCTTACAACAATTAGTTATACGTTCAATTGTAGCAAATGGAACTTCAAGAACTTACTTTGTATTTGGTTTAGTAAGTTTAGTAGTAGCTTTAGTTATAGCGTTATTCTTAGTTAAAATGCCAAAAGATTCTAGTGAGGTAGTTGGAGCAAACAACAATTCATCAGAAAAAGAAGTTAATAAAGAAGTTAATAAAGAAGAAACTGATATATCTTATACATTAAAAGAAGCTCAAGGAATAAAATATTTCTGGATGATAGGATTAGGATTCTTATTTGTAGGTCTTTATGTATCAGCTTATTCTGTACAGCATGCTAATTACTTCCAAGGAGTATTAAAATTAGATGCATCAGTTATAGCACTTACTGGTTCTATATTTGCATTATGTTCATTATTCGGTAATGTATTAGGTGGAATATTATTTGATAAATTAGGTGTAATGAAAACGTTAATGTTATCAGCAATAGCAGTTGCTGCTTCAGGAGTATCAATATTATTGTCTGGAAGTAACCCAATATTTGCTCATATATTCTCAGCAGTAAAAGGTTTAGCAACATTTATATACATGATGGCACCAGCTTATTTAGTTGGAGAGTACTTCGGTAAAAAAGAATACGGTTCAATATTAGGTGTAATACAATTAATATTTGCTATAGGATTCTCTGGAGGATCAGTATTATTTGGTGTTCTTGCAACATCTCTTGGATATGATATAACTTGGATGGTAATTCTAGGATTTGTAGCTATGGCATTCTTATTATTAATAACTGCTTCTAAAGGAATGGCTAAGTTAAATAAAGAAAGAAAAAATGATATAGCAAAAGCAGCTTAATATATATAAAAGGAGTTGCCTCAAAATGATTTTAAAATCATTTTGAGGCAACTCTTTTTTATTACCTTTTGCTTTTCTCGTAGTTGCAGCTATAAATTTTAATTCTTTATTATTAGCACAAGTATAAGTATCAGTTATTTTGTTATAAATTATATTTTCTCTTTTACCAATATTATTTTTAAACTTTTTACTCTTTGTATTTTCATACTTTAATTGTGCACAAGAAGGAAGGGATGAACTTTATGTGAGTTCATCCCTTCCTTCTTGTGGATTTGTCTTTTTATTTTGAGACAGCCCCTTTTTATTTTATAAATTTAATATTTTAATGTATGTCTTCACCTAGGGATTTGCTTATAATTTTTGTATAACTTATAGATTTAGATATTCTATCTAAAATATCATCTTTATCGATTAATATTAAGTCACCAGCATAATTCCAAAGTTGTTCAAATAAGCTATCAGAAAGTTTTTTTATTCTACGTTCTCTTAATATGGAATAATCATTTTTCCCTGAAACTGGATGAACTTTAATAAATTTTAGATTTTTAGAAAGATAAAAAGATGGATTATCAGTAGGTATATCTTCTATGAACTGACCATCGATTAATCTTATCTCCACATGATTATCTTCTGATAACATTTTTTGTAAATTTGCCATATGTCTTTCTCTTTCTTTAAAAGTTAAAGTTACTGGAGTATTGAAAAAATGAAGATCTCCAGAAGATATATACTTTCTAAGTTCAGATTCATATATTAGTACTTTTAACTTAGATTTATATGTGGCATTATTTAAAAATATATTTATTTTTTTTAGCTCGTGTAGAAGTTTTGGATTATTGCCAAATACTCTTTGAGCAATTTCCATAAATAAGTCTTCAGGCATAAAAAACTCATTAATAGAGCCTAGAAGACATCTAAGTTCATTATTCATTATATACTGTACATATGTTTGGTCTTCAATCATTTCTATAGGTGATTTTTTTATTGAAAGACTTTTGCCTTTATTTCTAAGTTTGTATTCTAAATTATAATAAAACTCATTAATTAAATTTTTATCTTTAGATGTGTTGCTAAATAAGCATTCACCATTATCAGTAAATACAGTTGTACACATAAATCTGTTCTTTATTATGAAAAAGGCGATATTAGAGCTTACATCACAACTATATAGATTAAAATTAAGTTTAGGATAAGAAGATAAAATATTAATTGTTAAAAGTGAATTTAAAATCTCATCTTTATTTTCTCCATCAAATCCTAGTAAAAAGTTAATTTTAACATTTGTTTTTTTGCTAAGTTCATTAAAGTATTTTTTCATATTAGCTAATGCGATTTTGTCTTTATGATCTATAGAAAATATATTTACAGAAATAATTATATCTAAATCATTACCAGCATTAACATTGTATTCTATTTCTTCACGTATTGTTTTTGATAAAAGAGTAGGTCTCATTTCACAATTTGTATTATAGTATTCCTGAGAAACAGAAGTCATTGGTATATTTTGATTACCTTTATTATTTGAATCTTCAAAATAAATTTCTTGCAAAGTGTCTTTTATATATTCATATAAAAAATCGTTACCATCATTATCCAATTCGAAATATTCTATTAGATGTTTTTTGCTATCATCATCTAAAGATTCTATTATGAATTTAGAAATATTGTCGCAAATTTCTGCGGCTCTTTTAACGCTTGGTAAATTTTTTGAATTTATCCATTTGTTAATGTAGGAAACATCATAGCCCAAATAAGAAGCTAATGAAGATTTTTTTTGTTTAGAGATATATAGTAAATTTTCCAATACACCTCCGAATGTTCTGCTATTCAATGTTATTCCTCATTTCTGTTATTATTTAAATATTTATGGATTAAATATTGTCATATTACTATTTTACCCTATGATAAGTAAAGATAAAATAAAATTGAAGAAATGATTATAATTTTTTATAATAAATTTGTGAAAGTTCATAAAATAACGTGATTTATGAAAAAGAAAAATTATGTAATTATTATTCGTTGATAATAAGTTATTATATGTGGGATAAAATAAAATTATAATGGTTGTAAAAAAAATACATTGCAAAAATGTTGAAATTTGTAGAAATATACGCCCGAAATATGTTAAAATATAAAAATAATTTCTTAGAAAGGTTACGATTATATTATGAATAATACAAATTCCTATGCATTAGTATTCGGAGTATCAGTTTTTGATATTTGCGGATTTACGGATAATAATTATAGATGCAATGACTCAAACCCAGGTCAGGTGAAGACTTCTTTTGGAGGTGTTTGCAGAAACATAGCTGAATGTATGTCTAGAGTAGGAGTTAATACTAAGTTTATATCAATCTTAGGGGATGATGAAACTGGAAGTAGAATGATAGAACATTCAAAGCTTATGAATTACGATATGAGTGATTCATTAATTATAGAAGGTGGACATACACCAACATATATGGCAATATTAAACCATCAAGGTGAAATGGTATCAGCAGTAGTAGATATGAAAATAATAGATAAATTTACTACAGAATTTATTGATTCTAAAGCTGATACAATAAGAAATTCTGAATATATGATACTAGATTCAGATAGACCTGATATAGTAGAATATATACTTAAACACTTTAATGGAGATACTAAGTTTATACTAGACCCAGTATCAGCAGCTAAATCTGAAGGGGTAAAACATTTAATAAAATACTTCCATACTATTAAGCCAAATAGATATGAAGCTGAAATAATGTGTGGATTTAAAATTAAAACTGATGAAGATATCAGAAAAGCTGGAAAATACTTTGTTGATTTAGGTATAAAAAATGTATTTATTACATTAGATGAAGATGGAATATACTACAATAACGGAGTAGAAGAAGGTAAATTAAAAGCAAATGATGCTAAAGTAATAAATGTTACAGGGGCAGGAGATTCATTTGTAGCAGGTATAGCTCATGGTTATATGGAAAGTTTATCATTAATTGATACGCTTAAATTTGCCATATCTATGTCGACAATAACAATATCAACAGAAGAAACTATTCATCCAGAATTAAGTTATGATTTAGTTAAAGAATATGTTGATAATATAAGATGGACTCATACAAAATATAATAAATAATTTACTAAATGTTCCTCATCTAATAGTGGGGAACTTTTTTAATTTAAAATTTGTATTTAAGTAATGAACAAAGTTATTGAAAACATTAATGAAGTGAACTTTTTATATTAAAAAGACTGTAAATAATATATAAAATTATTTACAGTCTGTATTTATATAAATTAGTGAGAATGTTGAACTTTTTTTTGTTGAACTTTTTCGTCTAGATCTCCTTTTAAATATTTTTCATGTAGATGATGGGCGTAGATAAAAGGAGACACTATGAAAATTAATATCATTATAATAAATAATATTAATAAATAGTATCCACTACTAAATAAAAACATAGGGAAAAATACTATACTTCCACTAAACCAAAAAAAACCACAAAATTTATGAAATTTATTCCAAATAATAGGGCTTTCTAATGTATATTTTGTTCTGATAGAAACACTAGAACTTCTTTTAGAAGTAGGAATATAATTACCCATAAAAGTAAAAATAAAGCAAATGGTACAAGCAAAAAAGTTATAAAAGTTAAAATTAGATAAACAAGTTTCAAAATTCATGCTTATATAAAGCGTTGAATAAACTAACATATTTAATATTAATAAAAAATAATAATTACTCCATTTAGTTATATTGTCTTCTGATTTATAGTTAAAATGCAATTTAAACAATCTTGGCTGAGCACAGACAAATAATAAAATAATAATAGGAACTAGGAATAATTCATTTTTATTTCCCCATTTATCTATAGAACCATCAAACCAATAATGAACAGGTATATTTTCAGGAATCAATGGATAAAGATAAAGCGTTACTAATAAAGGTAGTGAGCCAAATACACTATAAAATACCTTAGCTAAATTATTGTTCTTTTTAAATCTTCTCATAAAAATCGTCCTCTTTAATAAAAAATTTAGATTGTTCTATATAATATTATATAGTGAAAAGGTGGGGAGATGTCCTAAAAATAAAAAATTTATTAAAAAATAATATTTCACAAATTTTTATTTTCCTTAGCTATAATTTAAATAATAGATTTTATATTAAAGGGGTTGAGAAAATGGATAGCAGTAAAATTTTTATTGATCCAGAAATAGAATTGGGATGTGAAGAGTTTCCAAGTTTATATGAATTAAAAATAAAAAGTGGAGAGGAAGAATTAATAGGAGCTATGTTAACTCCAGGAAATAAAGGACCAAATCCCACAGTAATATTATTTCATGGATTTCCTGGATATGAAGATAATCATGATTTAGCTCAAAGCCTTAGAAGATGTGGCTTAAATGTTTTGATTTTTCACTATAGAGGTTCTTGGGGAGTTGGAGGAAGTTTTTCTTTTAAAAATTGTATAGAAGATGCTAAAAATATTATAGATTTTGTAAATGATAAAAAAATAGTTAAAACTTATAACATTGATAAAGATAATATATACTTAGTAGGTCATAGCATGGGAGGATTTTTAACTTTAACCCACTGTATGGATAAAAGAATAAAAGCATCAGTAGCCATAAGTCCTTATGATTTTGGCCTAAAAGGATGTATTATGAAAGTAGATAAAAATGAATTAAAAGATGGCATGGAGATGTTTTCTAATGCATTACATCCGTTATCAGGAACAGATGCAAAGGCTTTAATTGAAGAAACTATGAACTATGGTGAAGAATGGAAACTAAAAAATAAAGCAGAAGAATTATCAAAAGAAAAAATATTGATTATAGCTGCCATTGGAGATACAGTTGGACCAAATAAGCTTCATCATGAGCCTTTAATGAAAGAAATTTATAAATATAGCAAAGAAAATGTAAAAGAAATACTTATACATGCAGACCATTCTTATAATAATAAAAAAATACTTTTATCAAAAATTGTAGCTCAGTATATAGAATCTATTTATAATGAATAAATTAGTAGGGGTGAGTATATGAAAAAAGATAAATTAGGACTTATATTTGCCATGTTAATTTGGGGAAGCATGGGTATATTTGTAAGATATATTGATTTTACTTCTAGTCAAATTGCTTTATCAAGAGCTGTAGTGGGGAGTATTGTTTTAATTATTTTTAGTTTAATTTCTCATAAAAACTTATCCAAGGAAAAAATAAAAGATAATATAATAATACTTATATGTTGTGGAGTTTGCTTAGGTTTTAATTGGATTTTTTTATTTCAAGCATATAATTACACTACAATTTCTATAGCAACGATTTGTTACTATTTATCACCTATTATAGTTATGTTTTTATCACCAATTTTATTGAAGGAAAAATTAAATTTAATCAAGGTTATATGTATTATTGCAGCTATGATAGGTATGTTATGTATAGTTGGCATAGAAAACGGAAATATATCAGGTGGAAATATAATAGGAATTTTATGCGGATTAGGAGCAGCATGCTTATATGCTAGTGTAATAATTTTAAATAAGTTTTTAAAAGATATATCAGGCAGTGATAGTTCTATTGTTCAATTGTTAATAGCAGGGATTTTTTTAATTCCGTATGTTTTATTAACTGATGGTATAAAATTTTCTGCTAATATAATATCTATAAGTTTATTGCTTATATTAGGTATAGTCCATACTGGAATTGCTTATTTAATATATTTTACAGTAATTCAAAGACTATCAAGTCAGACAGTGGCTATTTATTCTTATGTGGATCCCATTTCTGCTATTATAATGTCATCAATATTATTAAACGAAAGAATGAGTTTTCTTCAAATTATGGGAGGAATATTAATTTTAGGATCTACTTTTATTAGTGAGATATATAGTCAAAAAACAATTCAAAAGGAGAGTTTATCACAAGTAGAAATAACAGATGAAGACTAAAATTCACTATTTGACACACTTTTTTTCTCGTGATAATATAAAAAACAATATGAATAATTTCGGAGGAAAAGAGATTGAAGAAATTTTTTAAAGTTATGCTAATTAGTATATGTTCATTAGTGGCAATAGTCGGATGCACTCAAAAAGAAGTAGATAATAGTCAAAAAGTTGAAAACTCAGATGAGACAATTAAAGTAATGGAAGATGTTTATGTAGATTATATAAATGATATTTATTTGGATTCATCAAAATACATAGGAAAAACCATAGAAATAGAAGGATTATTTACTGTTGAAAAAGACAAAAATGATAAAGAATATTTTTATGTTTATAGATGGTCAGATATGGAAGTAGATAGTAATGATTATGAAGAACATGAAGATAATCATAGCCATGAAGAAAATGAAATTGTAGAGGGAAAATGTGGTTTAGAATTTTCTTATGATAAAAAATTACCTAAAAAAGATGATTGGATAAAGGTTATAGGAAAGTTAAAAAATAAAAATAATAATTTGATTATTGAAGCTGAAACAGTTGAAATAATGAATGAAAAAGGTTTAGAAAAAGTAAAATCATTTTATTAATTAAATACTTTGAAATAAAGGGAGAAGAAACATAATCAGTATTCTTCTCCCTTTAAAATGAGGTAAATATGATATTATTTATTAAACAAGCCCTTTAACCATGTTATAAATTTTGAGCTTGACTTTTTATCGTTATCAGATTTATCATTTTGAGTATTTGTAGTTTTCTCTTTAGTAGAATTATTGTCAGAATCATCTGAGCTAACTTTCATAACAAATTTAACGCTACCATCCATGCTCTTATCTAATCCAGTAAAGTTATTATAACTATCAGCAGCATCTATTAATTTATCTTTTACTTCCATAGCATTATCAAGAGAGCTTATTAATGTATTTCCTTCGTTTGTTAATTTATCTAAGCCTTCACTTTGAAGTTTTTGAGTTCCTTCATATAACTTATTAGATCCATTAGCTAAAGTACTTATACCATTTAATATTTTATCAGAGTTACTGCTAAGTTCACTAGAACCAGATTTTAATGATGATACACCTGAAGCTAGTTGATTTCCACCAGATACTAAAGCAGAAGTACCACTTTTTAAAGTTTTGCTACCATCAAAGGCAGAAGCAGCACCTTTAGAAAGTTGAGCAGAACCATTAGCTAAAGAAGAAGTACCGCTTTTTAAAGATTTAGAGCCATCAAAAGCAGAAGCAGCCCCTTTAGAAAGTTGAGTAGAACCATTAGCTAAAGAAGAAGTACCGCTTTTTAAAGATTTAGAGCCGTCAAAAGCAGAAGCAGCCCCCTTAGAAAGTTGAGCAGAACCATCAGCTAAAGAAGAAGAGCCATTAGCCAAAGTATTTAATCCACTTGCAACTGAATTAGATCCATCTTTTACTTTAGACAATCCATTTGTTAAATTACTTAAGCCATTTTTTAAGTCAGATGCACCTTTAGAAAGCTTTTGTAAACCTCCCATAGCTGCATTTATTCCAGTAGCTAAATTATTCAATCCACTTGATTGTCCATCTGCTATTTTATCAAGAGTACCAGCAATAGTTCTTAATTTATTTGCAACACCTGAATAATCATTGGATGAATTTGATTTTGTATTTAAATTTTCAATTTGTTTAGCTAAGTCTTCATCTCCATCTTCTCTAGCTTTTTTTGCAAGAGCAGAAACATCTACATTGGAATTTGTACTACTATTTGTATTTTCTAAGCTATCTGCAATACTACGAAGATTAGATGCAAGAGATTTTATATTTTTTGTAGAGTCTATTAAATTATTTAAGCCTTCATTACCACTTGATAGTTTAGATTCTAATTCTTTTGTGCCATTTTCTAATTCTTTTGCTCCAGATTCTAATTTTTTAGAACCTTCATAAGCTGAATTTATTCCACTATCTAAAGTAGAGTAATTATCATTTAATTTACTAGCTCCATCACTAACTTGTTTAGCCCCGTCGCTAAGTTGTTTAGAAGAAGAACTTAAAGTACCAAGACCATTGTATAAAGAAGAAGCGCCATCATTAACTTGTTTAGCGCCGTCACTAAGTTGCTTAGAAGAAGAACTTAAAGTACCAAGTCCACTACTTAAAGATGCAGCCCCATTATCTAATTGAGGTAACTTAGTAAGTAATTGAGAAGCACCTTTATTTAAAGTATCAATACCTGAATCCAAAGTTTTAACACCATCATTAAATTTTTTATAATTAGTATTTAATGTAGAAGCACCATCGCTAACTTGTTTAGCACCATCTACTAAAGTTTTACCGCTTTCTTGTAATTTGTCTAAAGAACTTTTTAAATCATTAAAACTAGTGTCTTCATCAATATCTTCTAAATATTTAGAAACATCACTTGTAGCAGCCACCATGATAGTAGGAGTTTTAAATCCTGTAGTATTACCTTCAATAACAACTTCATCTTTTAAATTTAGATAGTTAGAATATTGGCTATCTAAATCAAGAGATTCTTTAAATCCTGGTATGGATACAAAAGTAATGGCAGAGTTATTTCCTTCATCTAATAAAGCTCCTGTACTTGTTTTTATATCTTTAAAATTATCTCTATTTAAAATAATTTCAGAAGCAGTTATAAAAGGAACATAAATAGTTCTATTTTTGTTACCTATTTTTACTTCACGACTTTCATTATTTTTTAAAGATAAAGTGATTTTAAATTTACCTGTTTTACCCTGGATATCTTTTGGACTTACTTCTTGACCGTTTAATTCATATTTTATATTCACAGAAATTGGCAAGCTTTTATTAGTTTCACCTTGATAATATAAATCATCTTCAGATATATCCCAAGTTAATTTATCCCCATCAATTTCTGGTTTTTCATCACCTTTTACATTTTTTATATTACTTAATGTACTAACGTCATGTATAGTACCAAGAGAAGATGAGCTATTTATCCAAGCAGAAACAATATTTCTATTTACATTACCGTTTTCATCTAAAATTGAATATACAGTTTCATCTTTACTTATATTATTATCAGCAAATACACAAGAAGAGTTACCAAGCATTAATACTATAGTTGCAAGAGCAACAGATTTATTTTTTATTTCTTTATTATTCATTTTTTAGCCCCCTATTATGAAATAAATTAATTATTTCCTGCAAATACAGGATTTCCTTGTTCATTATCTTTTTTAGGTTCAATAAAACCTTTTGAAGTTTTAATTATTACTTTTTCAAATAATAATAAAATTGCTGGTAATATAAATATAATCATAATCATACTTATCAAAGCACCACGTGCCATTAATGTACAAAGAGCACTTATAATTTCAAGTTGAGAGTAAAGTCCAACACCAACAGTTGATGCAAAGAAACTAAAGGCACTTGTCAATATTGAAGGTGCACTATTTTTTATAGCAATAGTCATAGCTTTTGTTTTATTAAATCCTTTATTTCGTTCTTCTTTGAATCTAGAAGTAAGCAATATTGCATAGTCAACAGTTGCACCAAGTTGTATAGTACCTAAAGTTATGGAAGCTATAAATGGTTCAACAGTTCCTGTATAGTAAGGGATACCTAAATTTACAAATATTGCACATTCTATAACTGCTACTAATATAACTGGTAGAGATATTGATTTAAATACAATCATAATTATAATAAATATGGCAATTATGGAAACTACATTTACCTTGGCAAAGTCACTATTTGCGATTTTTATTAAATCATAAGTTAAAGGTGCTTCACCACTTACTAAGCCATCTTTATCGTATTTTTGGACAATTGCATTTATTTTTTCTAATTGTCTATTACATTCATCACTGGCAGATTTATATTCTGAATTAACTATTATTTGTTCATAGCCTCCAGATTTTACTGCACTAGTTAAATTTGATGGTAGGAAGTCCTGATCAATTCGTGGACCAAGATATTTTTCAAGGCCTACAACAGATGTTATACCATCTAAATTTTCGATTTCTTTAATCATTTTATTTACATTTTCTGATTTTAAGCTATCTTTTATTAATATGAAATTTGTACTTTCCATATTGTAGTCATCTCTCATTTTGTTTGTTGAAATTATAGAATCAAAAGAATCTGGCAAAGTATCTGTTAAGTTATAGTATTGTTTTGCATGAGTATATCCAAAGTAACCAGGTATAAGAATAACTACAAATGCAACAACAAATTTTTTGTAATGTTTGACAATTAAAGAAGATACTTTGTTAAACTTAGGTAAAATTGTTTTATGTTTATATTTTGAAATTTGTTTATCGAATATTAGCATTAAAGAAGGTAATATAGTAACGGTACATAATACACCAATGACAACACCTTTTGCCATTACTATCCCCATATCACGACCTAATCCTAACTCCATAACACATAAAGCTAAAAATCCTGCAAACGTAGTTGTTGAACTACCAAATACAGATGTGACAGTATTTTTAATAGCTTTTGCCATGGCTGTATTATTATCATCTGGTGATAATTCTTTTTCTTCTTCATATCTGTGTAATAAGAATATAGAATAGTCTATTGTAACTGCAAGCTGCAATACAGCTGCTAAAGCTTTTGTTAAATAAGATATTTGGCCTAAGAATATATTTGAACCAAAGTTATATATGATTGCAATGCCTAAGCTTAATAAGAAAATGAAAGGTATAACAGTAGATTCAACTGTACATTCTAGAATAATTAATATTGAGATGGCTGCGATTAATATATATATTGGCATTTCAGTATCTAATAGATTTTTTGTGTCTTCAAGCATACCACTCATACCACTAAGAAAGGCTTGTTTTGATGCTATTTTTCTGATAGATTCAACAGCATTTAAACTTTTTTCAGCACCAGTACCTTCTGCAAATTTGATTAAAAGCATAGTGGAATTATCACCACTATAGAAAAAATCAGTAAGATCTTTTGGTAAAATCTCTTTTGGAATTGATAAATCAACTAAATCATCAATCCACAAAACTTCTTTAACTCCATCCAAATCTTTAACTTTTTCTTTGATTGAAGTAATGTCTTTATTATCCATGTTTTCGAGTATAAGCATAGATAAAGCTCCACAATCAAAATCGTCTGTTAATATCTTTTCTGCTTTCATTGAAGATAGATCTTCTGGCAAGTAACTCAATATATCATAGTTTATACCTGTATTTAGATAACCAAATACAGATGGAACTAAAAGAATTACTGCTAATAGTAAAATGAACTTGTTATGTTTTACTATTTTTTCTGCTATTTTTCCCATATTTACCCCTCCAAAATAGGAACGTTTTTAGGCGTGCCCAATTTTTTATAACAAGATTATAGGGCGCGCCCAAATTTGTGTCAACTGTTTTTGGAAAAATTTTAAATAAGATTAAAGTGATAAAAAATGAATAGTTTTTATTATTAATCTAAAAATCAAAACAATGAATTTTTTCAATTATATTATTATAATCAAATTTTTTAGCTTCAATCATTGCCTGGTTTACAATACTTTCAACTTCCTGATGATTAATAATATTTAGCAAGAGTAATCTAGTGGAAATGATACTTTTTATAATTGAGTCTATATCGAAGTTTTCCTCTCCATTGTAAAATCTTTTTAACAATTCACACTCACCGGCATATCCAATGATTATGCTAAAGTATATGTCTTTTTCTTTTATGTCGTATTTCATAGATTTAGATTTTTTTTTGCATAGCTCAACTAAAATATTTTGAGCTGCTCTTCTTACAATTTCAATCTTAGACCCTTGAAGATATATTCTAAATAATTTTTCATTAAAAACAAGAGTATAAGTAAAAATACATTGAATCATGGCATAACTTAATAATACTTCTGTTTTATCATCACTACTTTCTATGACGTCATTGTATATCTTATTGAGTATTTGCTTAAAGATATGAATAAGTATATCCTCTTTTTTTCTGAAGTAATAATATAAATGACCTCGACCTATACCTGAGGCTTCTGCAATTTGTCGAATAGTTGTGTTATCATAACCCTGGTCTAGAAATAACTTTGTTGATATCTTTAAAATATTTTTTTCTATATCGTTGATTGTTTCTGCTTTTAACTCTTTCATATACATACTCCCTTTAAATTAGGATTTATTTAACAATATTATAATACTATATTTGGATTTGAAAAACTTTTTTATTTAAATAATATATAAACTTTAATTTAAAATTTTACAAAAATATATTAAAGGACTATAACAAAATTTTATGA
>USRS01000038.1 GCA_900557165.1 uncultured Clostridium sp. | reverse complement strand
ACTGACGACCGTTAGGTGTCAGTTAAGGTGACCTATTTATAGGTCATTTTTTATGGAATTGTCTTTTTATTTTGAGACAGCCCATTTTTGAATTATACAGCTAATTCTTCATCATAGTCGTTATCTATTAAATCTTCGTCGTTTCCAGTTCTTACTTTTAATTCTAAGAAAGTAATTGTTAATATAATTGAAACTATAGCCACAACTCCAAGAAATACGAAGTGTTCACTTGCAACTGGACTACCAGATATACTTTCTCTGAATGCTTTAACAACATGAGTAAATGGAAGGTAATTTGTTATTTTTCCTACAAATTCACCTGATAATTCAACTGGATAAGTACCTGTTGCTCCAGATAATTGAACAATCATCAATACTAATCCTAAGAATCTACCAACAACTCCAAATACAACATTTAATAAGTAAAGCATACTTACAAATGTAACAGCTGATAGAGAGGCAATTAATAAAGTTTCTCCTAAGTTAACTGGATTAAATCCATTGAAGTAACTTAATGCACCAACCATTACTAATGAACCTATAATCATAACAGGATACATTATACTTGCTTTGCCTAACCAGAATCCAAATCCTGATTTTATTTGACCTTTTTGTTTAGATATTGGATAAACTGAGCAGAATGCCATAGCTCCAACCCAAAGACCAACAATCATTATGTACGCTGCCATAGCATGTCCATTATCAGGAACTGTACTTATTTGAGTTTCTTCACTGTCAACTGGAGCAGAGAACATATCAGAAGTTGAATCACTTACAAATTCAAGTTTATCTTTTAACTTATTAGCACCTTCAGATAATCCAGATTGTAATGTCTCAGTTCCTTCTGATGCAGTTTTTAAACCATCAGTTAATGTTACAGAACCAGTGTGTAGTTCGTTAACACCAGATGAAATTTTATTTGCACCACTTGAAAGAGAGCTCATACCAGATTTTAAAGCTGAATTATTAGCAACAAGTTTGTTAGCACCAGCATTTAATTTGTCAGCACCAGTACTTAAAGTGCTTAAACCATCTGAAAGAGTTTTAGTAGCTGATTTTAAAGTAGTAAACATTTCTTCATAAGATGAAAGATTTGAGTTTACTTGAGAAGCAACAGCTAAAGCACCTTTTTCAGCAGCTCCACCAGCTATTTGTCCTATAGTAGAAGAAACAGTTGGAGAAATTGAATTTGTTATAGAATCAGCTGTTATGTTTCCAGATACACCTTTTAGTGTATTAGATACTATACCAACAACTAAGCTTTGAGCTTGTTCTTTTGTATATCCAACTGATTGAAGTGCACCAACCATTTGAGCTATATTAGTATCTTTAAGTATTGCAGAAGAAACAGCACTAACTGTAGCATCAGCAGTTAAAGTAGAAGATACTTTATTGCTAACTGCACTACCTATACCTGATGATAATTTATCAGCATATGAAGATACACTTGAAGCTGCAGTATTTTTTATAGTGTTTTTTTGTTCTTTAGTTAATTCAACACTTGGGATACTAATTCCTTGAACTGAAGAATTTAATGTAGATGCACCAGCAGCTAACTTAGATGCACCAGCAGCTAATTCTTTAGATGCAGAACTTAAAGATTCAACACCAGATAAATACGTATCAAGTCCTTTAGATAAAGATGTAGTACCATCAGTGAATGTTAACATACTTTCAGATAAAGTATTTAATCCATCACTAATTTTAACTCCACCGTCTTCTAGCTTAATAAGTCCGTCTTTAAGTTCTAAACTTCCATCAGCAGCTTCATCAAGACTGTCACCCATAGATTCAAACTGTTCAAATACTGTTTGAGCATAAGTTTTAGTTACTGAGTTAGCTATAGATGTTTGAATTTTAGATAAAGCACTTTGACTCATTTTACTAGCAATATAGTTTTTAGCAGGATTTGTTGCATACTCTAAAACCATTTTTTTAGGATTTTTGTCTAGTAAAGTAGTTGCATTTTTTGAAAAATCTTGAGGTACAGTAATTACCATATAGTAAGTACCATTTTCTAAACCATTTGTAGCAGTTTCTTTGTCTACAAAGTTAAAAGCTAATGAATCATTATCTTTTAATTTATCTACAAATTTTTCACCTACATTGACATCTTTACCTTCATAAGTCACAGGTTTGTCTTCGTTTACAACTGCAACAGGTAGATTGTCAACTTTTCCGTAAGGATCCCACATAGAACCTAAGAATAAGGTAGTATATATAGTAGGAATAGTTATTATAGCAATAAGTGCTACAATAAGAAACTTGTTCTTGAATAGATTTTTCCATTCTTTTTTTAGCATATGTATTCACCCTTCTTCTTTTCATATTTAATTGTTTATAAACAACATAGTGTTGTTTTTTTGATATAATATGAATTATAATTAGATATGGTTAAATATTCAACCATTAAAAATCATTAAAATGTTCAATAAGCGACAAAAATGAATAAAATGTCGAAAAATATATAAAATAAACATAAAATAAACACGAGAGGGATGATATTTATGGAAAAAAAACAAGACCGTAGAGTTAGAAAATCAAAGGATTCTTTAAAAAATAGTTTAATAGAGCTAATGCAAAGTAAATCTGTAAACAATATCACAGTAAAAGAATTAGTTATAAAGGCTGATTTAAATAGGTCAACATTTTATAATTATTACTGTGATATACCAGATATGCTTAAAAAATTAGAAGAAGAACTTTATACAGAGTTTTTATATACTATTGAACGTCATATTTATAAATGTGATAAAAATATTGATATTTCAGAAGGAACTCATGAATTTATTGAGGATATGTGTAATGTTATAAAAGATAATTATGATTTTTGTAAATGTATTTTTAGTAAAAATGGAGATTTAAATTTTTTATTTGAATTGGAAGAGATAATTGAAAATCATTTGAGAGATCAGCTTAAAGAAAAATTTGATAGAAAAGTAGATCATTTATCATATGTTTATTCATTTTTTAAAAGTGGATATATTGGAATATTAAAAACATGGATGAAGGGTGGATGTAAAGAATCAACAAAAGAAATTGCTGATTTAACTTATAATTTACTTAAAGGAGTTATTAATTCTTTAAAAATATAATTAAGGTATTATAAAATTTTTTTAAGAAATATATACTATAAAAATGCATATATTTAATTTATAAGATTTACTTATCTAGGAATATTGATATAATCGGGAGGCTAGTAATATGCCTAAGAAAAAGAAAAGAAAAAGCAATAAAAAAGAATCTAATAGTAGTTGTAATGAAAAGAAAAGTACTGAAAATAATAAAAGCTTTTCATCTTTTAGCTATGCAGAGCTAGTAGCATTATCGGCAACTTTAGGTTATAGTATAGCACAAGAATTAGATGAAGATGATTTAGCTATATTTCTTGTATTCTTAGAGCTTTTAGTTATTGAAATGCAGTTAATTGTTACTCAAAGATCTATAGAAAAGAAAACACTAATTTCAACAGATAAAGAAGATGAAGTAGAAGATATAGATTTAGATGATATTTAGTAATAATTATTTTAAAATAAAAAACAAATTTAAAGAAGGTAAATTATGAATATATATGAAAAATTATTGAATAATCAAAGAAAATACCTGTCAGATAAAGGAACTATTGATGTAAATACAAGAATTGAAAATCTTAAAAAATTAAAAAAAAATATAAAAAAGTACGAGATAGATATAATAGAAGCTCTAAATAAAGATTTGGGCAAACATGAATTTGAAGCTTATTCCAATGAAGTTGGATTTGTCTATAGTAGTATAGAACATACTATAAAAAATATAAAAAATTGGATGAAACCTAAAAAAGTAAAAAATGATGCTGCTCAGTTACCGGGGAAATCTTACATATATAAATCTCATTATGGCTCAGTGTTAATAATTGGGCCATATAACTATCCATTTCAATTATTAATTGAACCATTAATAGGGGCCATAGGAGGGGGAAATACTGTAATACTAAAGCCTTCTGAGTATGCTACAAATATAGAATATATAGTAGAAAAAATTATAAAAGAAACTTTTGATGAAAAGTATATAGCTGTAGTTAAAGGTGATTATACGGTTAATAGTCAACTTTTAGATTTACAATTTAATTATATATTTTTTACGGGAAGTGTAAATGTGGGCAAAATAGTTATGGAAAAGGCATCAAAACATTTAACACCAGTTACTTTAGAGTTAGGAGGTAAATCACCTGTAATAGTTGACAATACTGCTAACTTAAAAATAAGTGCTAAACGCATTATGTGGGGAAAATTAATAAATGCTGGACAAACATGTGTAGCACCAGATTATGTTCTAGCTCATGAAGATATTTATGAAGAATTTATAAATGAATGTATAAATGTAGTAAAAGAATTTTATGGTCAAGATATAATTAATAATAAAGAGTTTGGTCGAATTATAAATGAAAAACATATGACTAGATTATCAAATATTTTAGAATGTGACAAAGATAAAATAGTTTTTGGTGGAGATATTGATTTTGAAAAAAGATATATTTCACCTACAATTTTAAAAGATGTAACAACAGATGATAAGGTTATGAGTGAGGAATTATTTGGGCCAATCTTGCCTGTATTAAAATATAAAAATATGGAAGATTTAAAATACTTTATTTCTATAAATAAAAACCCTTTAGCTTTTTATGTATTTTCAGAAGATGAAAATTTTAGTGAAGACGTAATAAATAGATTTTCCTTTGGTGGAGGTTGTGTAAATGATACCATAAGTCATGTGGCATCAAAGTATCTTCCTTTTGGAGGAATAGGTGCTTCTGGAATGGGAAATTATCATGGAAAAACAAGTTTTGATACATTTACTCATACAAAAGCCATAGTAAAGAAAAATACAAAACTTGATATAAATTTAGTATTTCCACCATATAAGAATAAGATAAATTTAATTAAAAAAATAATGAAATAAATTGAAAATATTTAAATAAAAATTCACTTCAGTGTAAAGTCTAAAATATTGATATCAAAACACAGTATACTTTTGTTTTTGGCAAATTTTAGATTGTATATTTAATTATTTACAAATCTAATAAAATTGATAAAATTATTATAGAAAGAATTTAGCTATTGAAGGGGAATCAAATGAAGCGTTTTAATGAAACATATGGAAAAAGACAATTTTTATCTAGAAATGAATGGGCTGATACTTATAAAGCAATTCATTCAGAAAGTGAAGAAAAAGTAATCGTAAAAGTATTAGTAAATAAAAGTACTGATGAGGAATATATAAATAATTTATCAAAAGAAGTAAAAGTAATAAAAGAAATAAAAAATCCTAATTTGATTCATATAAATAATATGTTTCAATATAGTGCCTGTGGAAAAACTTATTATTATATAGAAAGTGAATATTTTAAAGGAATTTCTTTAGGTGAAAAAATTGAAAATAATAAATTAGAAGAAAAAGAAGCTATTAATATGGTAAAAGAAATTTGTGAATCTATAAATGAGTTTCATAGTAATAACTTATCATTTAATATATTAAGCTTAGAAAATATTCTTATAAATTCTAACAATCAAATAAAAATAGATACGCTGTCATATTTAGAAAATAAAAGATTTGTTGAAAATGAAGAAGAAAATATAGTGAAAGTATTTAATCCTCAAAGTGATATTTATGATATAGGTGTTATTTTATATAATTTGTTAAGTGGAAAAACTACTTTTGATAAAAATAAATATAAAAAAGATATAAAAGATAAAAGCTTATTACGTGTTATAGAAAAAGCAACTGACAAAAATGATGAATATAAGTATAAGGATATAAACAGACTTATCATAGATCTTAAGTCTTATTTATTATCTGGAGAAATAAAATCAGGTGATTTTAAAGAAGAAGTAAAAGTTGTACAGCAAAGTAAAAATAAAAAAACAAAAAAAGATAAAATAAAAAAGGAAAAAACTAAGAAGATACAGACTAAAGAATTAAAAGATAAAGAATTAAAAAGAGATAATAAAGAAAATAAAAAAGAAAACAAAAAAAGAAAAAAAGGTAAGTTTGGTAAAACACTTGGAATTTGTACTGTAATTACTATAGCTGCAGGAGCAGGTATTTATGCTTATGATTTTATAGAAAAAAATTATAAAAAAGAAGATATAAAAGTAGAAGAAAATGTTGAAAACAATAAAACACAAAATTTAGTAGATCAAAATGAAAATAAAATAGAAGATAAAACAGAAAACATAAAATCAGAAGAAAGTAAAAAAGAAAATAAAGAAGAAAAAGTTGATGTGAAAAAAGAAGAAACTAAAAAAGAAGATAAAATTAATAAATCTGAAAAAGTAAATTCTACAACTAAAAAAGAAGAAACTAATACAAATTCTTCTTCTAACAACTCATCTTCAAATAAAGATAATACTAATAATACAAGTAAACCAAATAATAATACTGTAAATAAGCCAAGTAATAATACAACAAATAAACCAAGCAACAATACAAGTAACTCAAATAATAACACAACAAACAAACCAAATAATAATACAAATAAACCTAACAATAATACAACAAATAAGCCAAATAATAATCAAAATTCAGGAAATACAAATAATAAACCTGAAATAGAAAATAAACCAGAATCTACAACAAAACCAGATGATTCAAATAACAGTGGAAATGACAATGTAGATGAACAACCGCCAAGTTCTGAGATAGAAAGTGAATAAAAATAAAAAGCATATTGTTACTAAAAATAATAATATGCTTTTATTGTTGAAAAAAAACTTATATTAAATTAATATTTTAATATGTAAATAAAAATAAAAAAATAAAGAGGCGAAGTATGTGAAAAATTTTAATGAAAAATATACTGTTAGAGACTTTATAGATAAAAATAAATGGTCAAATGTCTATGAATGTATAAATAATGAAACTAATGAAAAAATCATTTTAAATATAATTACATCTTTAGATAAAAGTGAAGAACATATGAGTTACTTTAAAGAAGAAATAAACACGCTCATGTCTATGAATAATAGCAATTTAATTTCCATAAATGATATGTCATCTTATATAAATAAAGATAAAACTTATTATTATATAGAAAGCGAATGCTTTGAAGGATTAAATTTAAAAGAATTAAAAGAAAGTACAGACCTTGATGAAATTAAAAGTTTAGAAATAGCAAGAGAAGTAATTAAAGGTATAAAAGAATTTAATGATAGACAAATAAATTATGGCATATTAAAAGAAGAAAACATAATTATAAATAAAGATGGTATTGTAAAATTAGATACTTTATCTTTTATAAATAAATATGAAGGATACTTAAATTGTGAAGAAATAAAAAATAAAGGCTTTGATTATTATGAAGATATATATATGATAGGCAAAATTTTATGTAAATTGATTACAGGGAAAAGTACATTTGATCCTAAAGAAAATAATGAAGAGTTAGATGGGGATTTAGTGGAGATTTTAATGAAATCTACTAATATAAAACATATTACTAAACATAAATATAAAGATTTAGATGAGTTTTTAGGAGAAGTAACTTCTTATATAGAACATGGTGATATAAATCATAAAAATATAGTAAACTTAGAAAAAATAAATTATCACAAATTTAACTTTAAAGCTAAATATATAGGTGTAATTCTTTGTACAGTTGTAATCATAAGTGGAATTGCTGTGGGAAGTAAATATATATTGAATAATACAAATAAAAATAATAAAGTTACAGCGCAAGCTAGTGAAAATACTAAAGGTGATGATAAAAAAGATACAGATAATCAAGAAGATGTAATTTATAAAGATAATAGATATAATTTAATTCAAAGTAATACTACTTCTAAAAATACAAATAAAGAAAATACTAGCACTAACAAAGATGAAATTCAAAATAATACTCAAAAAGAAGAAGTCATAAATAAAGAAAATACAAAAAAAGAAAATGTAGATAAAACAAATAAAGAAGATGAAAATAAACAAGATGTAAATAAAGAAAATACTGATAAAAATAAACAAGAATACGATAATAAAGAAGAAAACAAAGAGAATAATAAGAATCAAAATGATAATAAAGATCAAGACGATAATAAAGATCAAGAAGAAAATCCAAGTGAAGAACCAAAAGAAGAGCCAGACCAAGAAGACCCAAACAATAAAAATGATAATAATTTTGATGAAAATCAAGAAGAAAATAAAACTAATAAAGATAATAAACAAAATAAAGATAATAAGAATGAAACTGATAATATAAAAAATGAAGTGGATGAAGAGTTAGATAATCAAAATATAGAGGATATGTAAAAAGAATAAAAAAGATATTAGTGTTATTTTTAGACTAATATCTTTTTTATTTTGCAAAAGTTAATCTAAAGTTAATATTTCTTTTGTAAAATAGTACCATTATATAGAGGAGGAAAAGAAATGCTTACATTAAAGAACATTAAAAAAAGCTATACTACTGGTGATTTTACACAAGTGGCACTAGATGGTGTATCTGTAAATTTTAGAAAAAATGAATTTGTTGCTATCTTGGGGCCAAGTGGTTCAGGAAAAACAGCTTGCTTAAATGTAATAGGAGGTCTTGATAAATACGATAGTGGTAACCTTATAATAAATGGAAGATCTACTAAGGAGTTTAAAGATACAGATTGGGATGCATATAGAAATAACTCTATAGGATTTATATTCCAATCATATAATTTAATAAATCATTTAGATATAATATCAAATGTGGAAATGGGAATGACTTTAAGTGGAGTATCTGCAAAAGAAAAGAAAGAAAAAGCGCTACAAGCCCTTGAAAGAGTTGGCTTAAAAGAGCATGTACACTGCATTTGCCTCAAGTATAGGTATAATAGGTATAGCAGTAATACTTAGTTTATCAACAGGATTTAATGATAAAATAGAAGAAGCTTAATCAAATACTTTAGCAGAATTTCTTATAACAATTACACAAACGGATCAAGAAATAGATATGGAAGCTATGCATGATGAAATGTCAAGTACTGCAATGGGGAAAAAGAATATATAGATAGCAAAGAGGTATTTTTATACGATCAAAGTGATACTATAAAAACTCACAATAATAATTTTACAGATGATTTTTTAGATTATATATCTAAAATAAACAAAGATATTTGTTCTAGTATTGGATATACGAGAATAGCAAATATGAATCTTATTACTAAAATAGATGGTGATTATAAAGCTATTGGATTAGATATAGAAAATATGGACAGCATAGATTTTGATGATTTAGTTGGAATGAAATTTAAATTAGTTCATAATAATGATTATTACGAAAAAACTGCTTTTAAAACATTTATGCCAACTAGTGACTTAAAAAAGGCTTATAATAGCAAAAATAGTATAACTTTAACTATAAAAGCTATAGTGCGTGAAAATGCTGACAGTTGTGTTGGAATGTTAGCAAATGGTATAGCTTATAGTGATAAACTTACAGAATTAGTAGTAAACAATGCGCTAAATTCAGATATAGTAAAAGAACAAAAGAAAGCTGATTATAATGTTTTAACTAGAGAATCTTTAGATAAAGAAAGTAAATCATCTTTAATATCTTACTTAGGAGGAGATACAACTCCTTATGCACTTATGATTTATCCAAAAAACTTTGATGCAAAAGATCAAGTAATAGAATATTTAGATTCGTATAATGATAAAATAGATAAAGAAGATGATGAAATTGTTTATACTGATATGGCTCAAACTATATCAGATATGACAGGTGGTATAATGGATGGAATTACTGTAGTGCTTATTGCCTTTGCATCCATATCATTAGTAGTTTCTTTAATAATGGTTGGTATAATTACCTATATATCGGTATTAGAAAGAACAAAAGAAATAGGCATTTTACATGTTTTAGGTGCAAGAAAAAAAGATATCACAAGAGTATTTAATACGGAAACATTTATAATAGGTTCTTGTTCAGGATTACTTGGAATATTCTTAGCTTGGGTAGCCACATTCCCAATAAATAATATTTTATATAAAATGACTGAATCGGAAAATGTAGCAAAACTAGATCCGCTTCATGCCATAAGTTTACTTATAATAAGTGTAGTACTTACAATGATTGGTGGATAGATACCATCAAAAATGGCTGCTAAAAAAGATCCAGTAGAATCTCTTAGAAGTTAATTTATAAAAATAAGCAAATCATGTTACCATAAACAAATGTAATTTGATTTGCTTACTTTGACTAAATAATAATATTATAAAAATATAAATAGTTGAAAATAATAATAACTAAGTTATATAGGTAGAATTTTTACATGAATTTAAAATACTCATTGAAGTAGTAAAGAGATATTTTAAAGGAAATATAGAGGTAAAAAGTAAATTAAATAAATATATAAAATTTATAATTAAGCTTTCATTTTAAAATAAAAATAGAGGAGACAATATATGAAAATCAGACAAGCTAATAAAAATGACTTAAAGGAAATAGTAAAAATAGAGAAAATTTGTTTTCCTAAAGCAGAAGCAGCCAGTGAAAAAGATATAGATGAAAGATTTGAAGTTTTTGGAGAAAATTTTTTAGTGGCAGAAAAAGATAATAAAATAATAGGTTTTATCAATGGGTGTACAACAGATGAGCCAAATCTTCCCGATGAATTATATAGCAATGCAAAATTGCATAAACCCAATGGTGATTATCAAACATTATTTGGTTTAGATGTTTTACCAGAGTATAGAAGACAAGGTGTAGCAGGAAAATTATTAAGAAGCTTAATTGATTTAGCTAAAAAACGTGGCAAAAAGGGAATGGTACTTACTTGCAAAGATCATCTTATCCACTTTTATGAATCAAATGGATTTGAATTTCAAGGAGTTTCAAAATCTTGTCATGGTGGTGCAAAATGGAATGATATGTTACTTATATTTGATAAGTAATATATATAAATGGGGGGGATATTATGTCTTATATATTAAATAAAATAAGTATAAGAACAAATAATACAAAAGAGGCGGTAAGATCAATAGAAGAAATTTGGAGAGATATATCTACTTGTAAGTTGCCAATTTTATTTGATAATGAAGGAAATCTAAGTAGATGTAGTAAAAAAGCTTGGGAGAAAGTTTGGAATGATACAACGTCGGGGAAAATAAAAATAAAATTTACACAAGGCTATGAAAGTATTGTGCCAAAACAATATATAGCTTATAAAAAAGCTCATTGATATTTATATATTGCATTAAAATAAAAATACTGGAATGATATTATCATTCCAGCATTTTTATTAATGTAACATTAAATAAATAAAATTAGTATGTTCATTTAATATATTAATACCTATAAGTATTAAAATTATTCCACCAACAATTTGGGAATAATTTTTAAAAATTGGCCCAAGAAAGCTACCAATCATAACACCTATAAAACACAATACAAAAGTTATTATAGCAATACTTAAACAAAGAGGAATTATATGTACATTTAAAAAAGCAAAACTAACACCTACAGCAAGGGCATCTATGCTTGTGGCTATGGATAATATAATAAGTTCTTTATTATCAAGCTCATCATCGCAAGTCACAGATATTTCTGGGTTTTTATTATCTTCATAAGCTTCAAATATCATTTTAAGTCCTATAAAAGACAATAAAAATAAGGCTATCCAATGATCTATAAAAGTTATATAAGATTGAAATCTAATACCAACTAACCAACCTATAAAAGGCATAAAACCTTGGAAAAGTCCAAAGAAAAAGGCAATTTTAAATGACAAAGCAGTATTTATTTTTCTAAGAGTTATACCTTTGGTTATGGAAACTGCGAAAGCATCCATTGCTAAAGCAAATCCTATTAAAAAAGTTGTTACAAATCCCATAAAAATATCCTCCTTAGTAATAATCCATTTAAATTAATTTATATTAACAATATATTTAAAGTATTTATTTATTATTCTTAAATAGGCAAATTGTAGAAAAGTATAAAAAAATATAAAATTATCCATAATACTATTATGAAAATTATGAGGAGACTTTATGGAGGCTGTTAAATGAAAAAATGGATTTGTCCTAAATGTGGATATATTATGGAAATAGACAAACTTAAACTTTGTCTAGTATGTCAAACTGATTGTAAAAATTTTATAGGAATTGATGAAAGTGAAGAAAAGTTTTTTAATAGTAAAAATATAGAGTTGGACAAAGAAATTAATAAAGATATGATAAATGATTTAAAAAAAATTTATAATAATGAATGTAGAGAAATATTTCTATATTTAGCAATGAGACAGATAGCCTATAAAGAAGGATATTATAAAATAGGTGACATATATAAAAAAAAGTGCTCTAGAAGAAGAGAATCATGCAGTTTTATTATCAGAAATTTTAAGATAAAATTTAAAATCCTCTACAAAAGAAAATTTAGCTTTAGTTATTAAGGATGAATATGAGTCAATACAAAAAAATTAAAAGTAGCTAAAAAAGCAAAGGAATTGGGATTGGATGAAATTTATAATATATTAAATCAAATGTGCTTAGATGAAGCTAAATATGGAAAAAGCTTTGAAACTTTATCAAATGAGTATTTTGTAGCAAAATAAAAAATATTACATATTTAAAATATAATTTATTATAAATAATTAGAACATAATTAATAATTATTGAATATAATGATTTTAAATAGTAAATAATACTTATCATAATAAAAATTGGTAATACAAATAAGATATAAGGAAAATTTTAAAAATTGTTGATTTTTTTTCTAGATTAATCTACAATATTTACAAATAAAAAATAAGAAAATACAGTGAAGAAGAGAGTAAATTCTATATTGATTTATAGCGAACAAAGGATGGTGGAAGCTTTGTATGAGATTTGAATTGAAGAACACTTTGGAGTATTTAGCCGAAATTCATTTTATGAAGAGTAGATCTAAACGGATTCCTACCGTTAGATGGGAAACGTATCGATTATAAATCTGTGCGTATTAGAGTTGGGCTTTAAGTCAACTAGGGTGGTACCGCGTAAATATCACGTCCCTATACATTTGTATAGGGACGTTTTTAATTTTAAGGAAATTATTTATTAAATAAAAATTATAGAAAGGGAATGATTAAAATGGCACAGCTTGAAAAAATATTTTTAAATGATGATGAAAATAAAAAGTTAGAAAGAGTATTTATAAATGAACTTGATAAACTTGATAATAAAAGAGTTATGCTTAGGGGATGGGTTCATAAAATAACTGATTTAAGTCATATTGTATTTGTAAAGCTAAGAGATAAATCAGGAATAGTTCAATTAGTTTGTGATAAAGATCAAATAAAGAACATAAGACTTGAAAATGCCATAGAAGTAATAGGAACAAAGTGTGAAAATGAAAAAGCACCAGGAGGAATAGAGATAAAAGTTGAGGAAATAAAAGTTGTTGGAAAAACTTATTATGAAAAACTACCTTTTGAAGTAAATAGTTATAAAAATAAGGCAACACTTGAAACTCAACTTGACCATAGAACAATAGCTCTTAGAAGACCAGAAATTAGAGCAATATTTAAAGTACAAAGTGAAATAGAAAGTGCTTTTGTAACTTATTTAAAAGAAAGAAATTTTGAAGAAATTCATACAGCAAAAATTATAGATTCATCTACAGAAGGTGGCTCTGAAATGTTTACAGTAAATTATTTTGACAGAAGATCTTTCTTAGCACAATCACCTCAATTTTATAAACAAATGATGGTGGGAGCAGGATTTGAAAGAGTATTTGAAATAGGTCATGCTTATAGAGCAGAACTTCACAATACTTGGAGACATTTAAATGAATATGTAAGTTTAGATGTGGAAATGGGATTTATAAAAGATGAATACGAACTTATGGATTTGGAAGAAGGTTTTATAAATTATTTATATGAACATTTAAATAAAACTTGTAAAAAAGAGCTAGAAATGTATAAAATAGAACTTCCCCAAAAAGTGAATATACCAAGAATAACTCTTAATAAAGCTCATGAAATACTTCTTGAAAAATATAATAAAAAATCACCTCTTGGAAATATAGATGCAGAAGGTGAAGTATTAATATCAAAATATGTTAAAGAAAAATATGACTGTGATTTTGTATTTTTAACTAAGTATCCAGTAAGCAAAAGACCAATGTATACTATGATGGATGATGAAGACAAAAACTTAACTAAGAGTTTTGATTTAATATTTGATGGACTTGAAATAACGACTGGAGGTCAAAGAATACATGATTATGAAATGTTAAAAGAAAATATTATCAAATTTAATTTAAATCCAGATGATTTTGATTTTTACTTGGAAACATTTAAATATGGTATGCCTCCTCATGGTGGATTTGCCATAGGACTTGAAAGACTTACTATGAAAATATTAAAACTTTCAAATATTAGAGAAGCTGCATTAGTACCAAGAGATATGAAAAGATTAACTCCATGATTTAACTTTAATATAAATAATTTAAGAAAGGGTGAAATAATATGGCAATAACAAAGGATGATGTAAAATATATTGCTAAGCTTGCAAAGTTAAGATTTAATGATGAAGAAGCTGAAGCATTTGCAGGAGAATTTGAAAATATACTAGAACAGTTTAAAACTTTAGATAAACTTAATTTAGATGATGTTGAAATAGAGAGACCTAATGTATCAGTTCTTAGAAAAGATATACAAAAGAAATGCGAAATAAAACAAGAAGAATTATATCAAAATGTAAAAGTTATGAGAGATACAGCAATAGAAGTTCCTAAAATCATTGAGTAGGAGGAAGTAAAAATGAAAAAATACAGTATAAAAGACTTAGTAAACAAAATACAAAATAAAGAAATTTCTTGTGAAGAAGTGATTGATTTTTATATAAAAGAAATTGAAAAAAAAGAAGATAAAATAGACGCATTTTTATCACTTGACAAAGAAAATGCCATAAAAAAAGCAAAGTATTTAGATGAAAAAATAGTAAAAGGAGAAAAAGTAGGATTACTTGCAGGAATTCCCATTGCCATAAAAGATAATATGTGTACTAGAGGAGTTAAAACAACTTGTGCATCAAAAATGCTAGAAGATTTTATACCTCCTTATGATGCAACAGTAATAAAAAAATTAGAACTAGAAGATGCCATATTAATAGGTAAAACCAACTTAGATGAATTTGCCATGGGTTCATCAACTGAAAACTCAGCATTTAAAATAACTAAAAATCCAATAGATAATTCAAGAGTTCCAGGAGGTTCTTCAGGAGGTTCTGCTGCAGCTGTTGGGGGAGAAATGGTGCCTCTAGCTTTAGGCTCAGATACAGGAGGTTCAATTAGACAGCCAGCTTCATTTTGTGGAATAGTAGGAATGAAGCCTACTTATGGTCTTGTATCTAGATTTGGTCTTATAGCTTTTGGTTCTTCTCTAGATCAAATAGGTCCCTTTTCAATGACAGTTGAAGATAATGCTTATTTATTAAGTATAATAGTAGGAGAAGATGATAATGATGGAACTACTGCTAAAAATTTAGAGAAAAAAGATTATACGAAAGATATAGATTCAGGTATAAAAGGAATGAAAATAGGTATTCCAAAGGAATTTATAGAAGAAGAAGGTCTAGATCCTGAGATAAAAGAAGTTGTTATTAAAGATATAGAAATTCTAAGAGAATTGGGCGCAGATGTGGAAGAATTTTCTCTACCATCAACAAAAGATGGTCTAGCTCCTTATTATATAATTTCATCAGCAGAGGCCAGCTCTAATTTAGCTAGATTTGATTCCATAAGATATGGATATAGAACAAAAGATTATGAAAATGTATCAGAATTAGTAGAAAAAAGCAGAAGTGAAGCTTTTGGTAGGGAAGTAAAAAGAAGAATAATGCTAGGAACTTATGCTCTATCTTCAGGTTATTATGATGCTTATTATAATAAAGCACAAAAATTTAGAAGTAAGTTAAAAGCAGATTTTAAAGAAGCTTTCAAAAAATACGATATAATAATTGGCCCAGTATCTCCAATACTTCCTTTTAAAATAGGTGAGAGATGTGAAGACCCAACTGCCATGTATTTAGCAGATATATATACAATAAATATAAATTTAGCAACTGTACCAGCTCTTTCTATGCCAGGAGGCAAAAGTAGTGAGGGACTTCCTATAGGACTTCAATTAATAGGAGATGTATTTACAGAAGAAAAAATATACAAAGTTGCTTATGCTCTAGAGAAAAAACTAAATCTTGAGTTTGAGAGAGGGGTGTAAAATATGTTATTAGAAACAGTAATTGGTCTAGAAATACATGCTGAATTAAAAACAAATACAAAAATATTTTGTTCTTGTTCCACTGAGTTTGGAGCAAAACCAAATGAAAATACATGCCCAGTTTGTTTAGGAATACCAGGAACTCTTCCAGTACTTAATGAAGAAGTTGTAAACTTAGCTATAAAAGCTGGTAAAGCTGTTAATTGTAAAATAAATAATTACAATAAAATGGATAGAAAAAACTATTTTTATCCAGACTTAACTAAAAACTATCAAACTTCACAATATGATTTACCAATGTGTGTAGATGGTATGGTTAACTTTACTTACGAAGGAAAAGAAGTATCTGTTAGAATTAACAGAATACATATAGAAGAAGATGCAGGAAAACTTGTTCATTTAGAAGATGAACCAGTGTCTCTAATAGACTACAACAGAGCAGGAGTACCTTTAGTGGAAATTGTTACAGAACCGGACTTAAGATCACCGGAAGAAGCTGCCGAATTTATGAGACAATTAAAAGGCATACTTGAATATGCAGATATTTCAGATTGTCGTATGGAACAAGGTTCAATTAGATGTGATGCCAACATATCTTTAAGACCTTATGGTAGTGAAGAATACGGAACTAAAGTAGAAATAAAAAATATAAACTCTTTTAGAGAAGTTCAAAAAGCTTTAGAAAAAGAAGAAAAAAGACAAAGAGAATTATACGAATTTGGTGAAGAATATAAAATAAAACAAGAAACTAGGAGATGGGATGCAGGAAAGGGAAAAACACTTCCTATGCGTTCTAAGGAAGAAGCACACGATTATAGATACTTCCCAGAACCAGATTTAACACCAATAATTATACCACAAGAAAAAGTTGATAAAATAGAAGCTACCCTACCAGAGTTACCTATAGAAAGAAAAGTAAGATTTGTAGCAGATTATGGTCTTAGTGAAAAAGAAGCATCTATTATAATAGCAAATAGAACTTTAGCTAAATTTTATGAAGATGTGGTAGGTCTTGGTGGAAATCCTAAAACTGTTTCAAATTATATATTAGGAGATTTACTTCGTTTACTAAATTTCAATAATATGGAGCCAGAAGATATAAAAATATCACCTAAAAATTTTGTTGACTTATTAAAAATTATTGAAGATGGCAAAATAAGTAATACTGCCGGCAAAGAAGTATTTAAAGAAATGTTTGCAAGTGATAAATCTCCAGAAATTATAATAGAAGAAAAAGGATTGTCACAAATTAGTTGTACTGACGAAATAGAAAAACTTGTAAATGAAGTTTTAAATAATAATCCTAAATCTATAGAAGACTTTAAAGCAGGAAAAACACAAGCTATAGGTTTTTTAATGGGACAAGTGATGAAAGCATCAAAGGGAAAAGCAAATCCGCCAGTTGCAAAACAAATGATAGAAGAAAAATTAAATAATATGTAATATAAAAATAACCCATTGAATTTAATTCATGGGTTATTTTTATATTACAGTAAAATTTTCACACTATTATATAAACTAAGATATACTATAAATAGGTATGAAATTTTTAAGGGGAGATAATGCAGGGGATATGAAAAAAATATACAAAAGTTCCATACAAAGACTATTATTTTTCTTCTTAACTTTAGCAATACAAATTTATATTATTATTTTAGCAATTTTACAATTTAAAAATTATTTTTTATATTTCTATATTATTTCTTTAATAGGAGGGGCTATACTTGTATTTTATATTCTAAATGGAAAAAGCAATCCAAGTTATAAAATTGCATGGATAGTACCAATATTATTATTGCCCATATTTGGAGGAATCTTCTATTTGATTTATGGAGGAAATAAATTAAGTAAAAGAGAAAAAAAGAAAATGAAAAATCAAAATATAAAAATGAAAACATCATTAATTCAAGATAATAAGGTATTGAATAGATTGGGAGAAGAAAGCATATATGCCAAAAACCAAGCACTATATATGTTAAATTATGCAAATTGTCCTATTTATGAAAATACTTATAATGAATATTTATCACCAGGTGAAGTTAAGTTTGAAAAATTAGTGGAGGAACTAAAAAAAGCAAAACATTTTATTTTTTTAGAATATTTTATTATAGAAGAAGGAATAATGTGGAACACAATTTTAGATATACTAAAGCAAAAAGCAAAGGAAGGCATTGATGTTCGAGTAATTTATGATGATGTGGGTTGTGTCATGAAACTTCCTTATAAATATGAAAAACAACTAGAAAAATACAATATAAAATGCAGAGTATTTAATCCTTTTGTGCCTTTGTTTACAAATAGATTAAATAATAGAGATCATAGAAAAATAGCCATAATAGATGGTTATGTGGGATTTATGGGTGGAATAAATCTAGCAGATGAATATATAAATGCATATGAAAAATATGGACATTGGAAAGATGCTTCCATATTAATTAAAGGAGAAGCTGTATTTAATTTAACAGTTATGTTTTTAAGTATGTGGGATTTTATAAATAATAGCGAAGATGATTATTTAAAATACAAACCAGAAAATTTCACAAGTGAAAGATATTTAACTAATGGGTATGTTCAACCTTTTGATGACAGTCCTTTAGTAAATGAACCCATAGGAGAGACTGTATATTTAAATCTTATTAATAAAGCTAAAAAATATATTTATATAAATATACCTTATTTAATAATCGATAATGAAATGGCTACAGCTTTAAAAATTGCTGCTAAATCAGGAATTGATGTGAGAATAGTAACTCCACATATTCCGGATAAATGGTTTGTTCATGCAGTTACTAGATCTTATTATCATTCATTTATTAAAGATAATATAAAAATTTACGAATATAGTCCAGGATTTATGCATTCAAAAACTTTTGTAGTTGATGATGAATATGCGGTTATAGGCAGCATAAATTTAGATTTTAGAAGCTTATACCTTCATTTTGAATGTGGAGCATGGCTTTATAAAACAGATAGTGTTTTAAAATTAAAAGAAGATTTTTTAAATACTTTAGATTTATGTCAACAAATAAATATTTCAGATTGTGAAAATATAAAATGGCCAGTGAAATTTGGACGATTAGTTTTAAGATTGTTTTCACCACTATTATAAAAGTCTTCCTTTTATAGGAAGATTTTTGTTTACATAATTTGACTTATTATATCAATCCTAGACAAAAATAATAAAAAAGTGTATTATTTAATTTATGAAAAAATAATATGGAGGAAGAAAAATGTCAAAAAGTGTATTTAGTTCGTTGGAAACTTTAAACTTTAAAAGTATGACGTTGGAAACAATAGTTAAAAGAATAATAGATTGGACATTTACTGGTGGTATTAAATTAATAATAGGAACACTAGCAATAGTAATAGGTTTTAAAATTATAAACAAATTATCAAAAAGATTTATTAATCTTGCGGAAAAAAGAAATGTAGATATGACTTTAATTAAGTTTATAAAATCTTTTATAAGTTACACGTTAAAAATATTACTTGTATTAATTATAGCAGGTTCTTATTGGAAATTAGAATTATCAGGGCTTGCTGCCATAGTAGCATCAGCAGGGGTTGCTATAGGTCTTGCACTTCAAGGAAGTTTATCAAACTTTGCGGGAGGATTTATAATATTACTTCTTAGGCCATTTAAAGTTGGCGATTATATACAAACAGGTCAATTTGAAGGTACTGTAGAGCAAATAGGAGTATTTTATACTAGTTTAACAACTATTGATAACAAGGTAGTTTTAATACCAAATGGATCTTTATCAAATGGAAGTTTAGTAAACTATTCTGCTAAAGATACTAGAAGGGTAGATTTAGTATTTGCCGTATCATATGAAAGTGATATTTTAAAAGTTAGAGGAATATTAAAAGATATAGTTCAACAACATAGATTAGTTCTTGATTATCCAGAACCTTTTGTAGGATTACTTGAACAAGCAGATAGCTCTTTAAATTTTGCAGTAAGAGTTTGGGTAAATACTCCTGATTACTGGACAGTTTACTTTGATTTATTAGAAGAAGTTAAATTAAGATTTGATAAAGAAGAAATATCAATACCATATCCACAAATAGATCTACATTTAAAACAAATGATAAAATAATTATTAGGCCGCAGTAGTGCGGTCTTTTTTGTAAGGAAATAGTAAGATTATTAAGAGAAATATTACAATTTATTAAGAATAGATGAAATTTCCTTCCTAAGAGATTTAAATAAATTTGAATATGCTATAATAAATATAGTAAATTTTTTATGAAAAAGGAGACTATAATGGAGTATATTCAAAATATATATAATGTAGTAAATGATTATTGGCTACTATCTATAGTAGTTGGTATGACTAGTGTATTTGTTGAAAGTTTTTTACCTATATTGCCTTTAGTCGCAATAGTAACAGCCAATGCAGTTTTGTTTGGTATGATTCCAGGATTAGTAATTTCATGGATAGGTTCATCAGCAGGAACTATATGTTTATTTTTTATAGTTAGAAAAATTAGTAATAGAAAATTTATAAAGCTTTTAACTAATGAAAAAGTGGAAAAAGCCATAGATTGGGTAGAAGAAAAAGGGTTTAAATTGTTATTTTTAGCTTATGCGTGTCCATTTTTACCAGCATGCGTAGTAACTATATCACAGGGAATAGCAAAGAGAGACTTTGCAGATTTTATACCTGCAGTTGTGGCGGGG
>USRS01000037.1 GCA_900557165.1 uncultured Clostridium sp. | reverse complement strand
CTCCGATATCCTCAGTACGGCTGTCATTGAAAGATGTTCCGAAACTTACGACAAGGATCTCATTCTCACCGATCTCATCCTCATTTAACGGATCGTCCTTGGAAGCGTCTCCGGTATCTCTTCCGAAATAATCCGGATCTGCGTTCTCACCTTCGACAAGTTCCTTCTGTGCGTCAGTCAATGCATCCCATGCCGCCTTTGCCTCTGCACACTGCGCATCGGTCTCATCCGTGCGCTCCTGCACGTAGATTGCATCGATCAGCGCAGCAACATGATCTGCCGCATCCTGATCGGATACTGTCTCTGTCCCGGTCTCCGCAACAGCCTCTGTCTGTGCTGTCTGCACGTTCTCCTCTGTGGTTGTCTCTGTCTTACTGCCGCATCCACCGATCATGCCAGCTGCAAGTGTCAGGCTTAGTAAGAGTGCCAGTGTCTTTTTTTTCATAATTCCTCCTAATAAATGTCTATATATTATTATAAAGGTTTCAAGGAGATTATACATAGATATTTTAAAGTAATTTTACATAAAAAATTATAAATTACACATTTAAATATAATTTATAGTTATATTATTACTTATCTTCTTTGATCTTCAAAAGGAGGAGATAGAGTATTTGATAAATAAAAATATATATTATAAAAAATTCTTTATTTTCTTTATGTTAAATATAGTAAAAATTAGTAAAAATTAGTAAAATATTATTGTAAATAATAATTACTATATGGTAATATAAAAGAAAGATTATATAAAATAAAATTTATAAAAAGAAAGGGTATAAAATATAGGGGAAAATATGATATTTATCAATGAAGAAAAAAGAATATTTAACTTAAGAACTGAAAATACTGAATATGTTTTTGGTTTAGATAATGAAAATTTAATTAGACATATTTACTGGGGAAATAAAATTAATAACGAAAATGATTTTGAAATGGATGTATTATGTGAAGTTTCAACAAATGACCCAGTATATGAAATAACACCAGAGGAATATCCTGTATTTGGGGGACTTAGATACAGTGAAAACTGTTTAAAAGTTACTTTTGATGATAAAACTAGAGACATTGTTTACAAATATGATGGATATGAAGTAGATGGTGATTTGTTAGTAATTAAACTTAAAGATGTTTACTATAACTTTACTATAAATTTAAATTACAAGGTTATGGAAAAATATGACTTAATAGAAAGATTTGTAACTATAACTAATGAAAGTGATCAATCTATCGTTATTGAAGAAATATATAGTGGACAACTACATATACCATATGAAAATTTAATATTTAGAAATACCCATGGTCATTGGGGTGCTGAACAGCAAATGTTTAAGCAAAATGTTTCTTATGGAAAAATAACTATAGAAAATAGAAAGGGAGTATCAGGACATAACAACAACCCATATTTTATACTAGATAAAAATGCCACAGAAACTAGTGGAGAAGTTTTCTATGGAGCACTTAGAATGAGTGGTAACTTTAAAGGCGTCATAGAACAAACTCCATATGGAGAAACTTTAGTGCAAATGGGGATAAATCCATATGATTTCCAATTTACATTAAATCCTAAAGAAAGCTTTACAACACCTCCTTTATTATGTGGATACACAGATAAAGGATTTGAGAAAATGAGTCATAACCTTCATAATTTTGCTAAGGAAAATCTACTTAGAGAAGGGCTTAGACCTGTTTTATACAATTCTTGGGAAGCTACAGAATTTAATGTAACTTGTGAAGAACAAATAAAATTAGCTAGAGAAGCTAAAAAAATAGGTACAGAATTATTTGTTGTAGATGATGGTTGGTTTGGACAAAGAAACTCTATACACAATGGTCTTGGAGACTGGTATGTAAATAAAGAAAAATTCCCGAAAGGATTAAATCCTTTGATAGAGGAAGTAAAATCACTAGGTATGAAATTTGGTATATGGGTAGAGCCTGAAATGGTAAATCCACTATCTAAGCTTTATATAGATAATCCAGACTGGATATATCATTTTAAAACTAGAGAAAGAACTACTTCAAGAGGACAATATGTACTAAATATTACTAAAAAAGAAGTAAAAGAATTTATTTACAATATGCTAGATAACTTATTATCTAATTATGATATTGACTATATAAAATGGGATGTTAATAGACCAATATGTGAAGGTGGAGCTACAAATTTAGGCGAAAATGAAAGAAAAATGGCCTTTGATCATATTCAAGCAGTCTATGATATAGTAAAAGAATTAAAGAAAAAACATAAAAATGTATTATTTGAAGCATGTGCTTCAGGTGGTGGAAGAATTGACTTAGGAATACTGGGAATATTTGATGATTTCTGGACAAGTGATAATACAGATGCTTATGATAGATTATTTATTCAGCATACATATTCTCATATATATCCAATAAAAGCCATGAGAGCTTGGGTTACAGATTGTCCAAATTTCTTATCACAAAGAAATATACCACTTAGATTTAGATTTCATTCTGCTATGATGGGAACACTTGGAATAGGTGGAAATATACTTAAGTGGAGCGATGAAGATATGAAACTTGCTAAAGATATGGTAGAAGAATATAAAAGTATTCGTGAAATAGTTCAAGAAGGGGATTTTTTTAGACTAGAAAATACATCAACAAATAATTATCATTTATTTGAATATACAAAAGACAATGAAGCTTTATTATTTGCATTTCTTCCTCAAACTCAAATTGGCCATAGACCAGTTAGAGTTAAGCTTAGAAACTTAGATGAAAATGCAATGTATGAATATAAAATAAATGATGAAGTAATAGTTAAATCAGGGGCTTATTTAATGAATTATGGTATAAATATACATTTAAGAGGAGATTATCAAAGTGAAATAATACGCTTTGATAGGAGGTAAATTAAATGGCTACAATTAAAGAAATAGCCGACTATGTTGGAGTATCTTCTGGAACTGTATCGAGAGTTTTAAATCATGATAGTACCATAAGTGTATCTGATGAAACAAAAATGAAAATATTTGATGCAGCAGAACAGTTACAATATAAAACTATCAAACAAAGAAAAAGTGAAAGCAAAGAAAAAATTACTAAGTTAAGAGTTGGTATTGTAGAAATGTACAATCACCAACAACAGTTACAAGATCCTTATTATCTTCTTCTTAGAAGTGTAGTTGATAGAGAATGTTTTGATAAAGGTATAGAAGTTGTCAATATATATAAAGGTGATGATGGATATAAATTTATTGGAGATGAAGAGTTAAACGGCATTATAAGTATAGGAAAATTTACAAAAGGTGAAGTAAATATGATGAGTAAAATAAGTGATAATATTGTATTTTTAGATTCATCACCTAATGATCATAAGTTTGATTCTGTAAAAATAAACTATAAACTGGCAATAAATGAAGCACTAGACTACTTAGTAAACTTAGGGCATGAAGAAATTGGATATATAGGAAGTTTGAAAACTTTAGATGATTTTAAAGAAAACAATATTGATGTTAGATTTAAAGTCTATAAAGAGTATATGGAAAATAAAAACATCTATGATGAAGAAAATGTATTAAATACTGATGAAATGACTGCTATGTCAGGATATGAATTAGTAAAAGTATTTATAAAAACTTCTAAGAAAATGCCTACAGCATTCTTTGTAAGTACAGACACAATATCGACAGGAGTCCTAAAAGCATTAGATGAAAATAATATAAAAGTTCCTGATGATATTAGTATAATAGGATTTAATGATTTAATAGCTTGTCAATATACTATACCTCCGCTTAGTACAATTAGAGTTCATATTGAGCACTTAGCCAGTGTATCAGTAGAACTTATAATTGAAAATATAAGTAAAGCTAGAAGGTATTGCAAAAAGATAGTAATACCAACTGAGCTAATAATAAGAAAAAGTACAAAAGAACCAAAGAGCAATGTAAAATAGGAAGTATTTTTTAATAGGATTTAAAGATTACAATTTTATAGTTGTAATCTTTTTTTATGCAAAATAAATGATTTAGTAACATTTACTAAATAAATAATAAATAAAAAATAAATGATTAGTAAATTTTTACTAAAATTGTGTTGCGAGAAACGTTTTCTTATACTAATATTAAAATATAAATAAAAGAAATGGGGAGAAAAAAATGAATAAACTATCTTTTAGAGAAAAATACTCTTATGGAATAGGTGCGCTAGGTAAAGACTTAGCATATGCAATTGTATCATCTTATCTGATGATATATTTCACAGATGCAATTGGATTAAATCCAGCATTTGTTGGGGTACTATTTTTAGTAGCGAGAATGTGGGATGCATTCAACGATCCAATGATGGGAATGGTAGTAGACAACACTAGAAGTAAATGGGGTAAATTTAGACCTTGGATTTTAATTGGAACAGTAGTAAATGCAGCAGTTGTAGTATTTTTATTCAAAAAACCTAACTTAGAAGGTAATGTTTTATATGTTTATTATTCAGTAATGTACATATTATGGGGTATGACTTATACAATAATGGACATACCTTATTGGTCAATGATACCATCTCTATCAAGTGATAAAGAAGAAAGAGAAAAAATATCAGTTATACCAAGAATATTTGCCAGTTCAGCTTGGTTATTAATGGGTGCATTTGGATTATCATTAATAGATAAATTAGGAAATGGTAATGAAATAAAAGGATATGAATTATTAGCAATTGGAGTAGCTGTAATTTTCGTAATAGCAACTTTAATAACAGTATTTAATGTTAAAGAACAAGTAGAAGTAAAAAATAATACAGAAAAAGTAAACTTTAGACAAACTTTAAATATAATAAGAAAAAATGATCAATTAGTTGTATTTATAGGAATAGTTTTATTTATGAACTTAATAATGCAAATAATTGGTGGTGTATCACTTTATTATTTCAAATATGTAATAGGTAATGATAAATTAAATCAAGTATTCTATGCATTCTCAGGTTTAGCAGAAATAGGAGGATTAATGCTATTCCCTATATTAACTAAAAAAATAGGAAGACAAGATGTATTTAAAGTAGGGTCAGTTTTACCTATATTAGGATGCTCTATGTTATTGGTATTTGGAATAATAGCACCTAAAAATGCAGCATTTATAGCTGTTTCAGGTATAGTATTAAAATTAGGAACAGGAATGCTTCTTGGAGCAACAACAGTTATGCTTGCAGATGTTGTTGATTATGGTCAATTTAAACTTGGAACTAGAAATGAAAGTATAGTGTTCTCTGTACAAACTTTATTGGTAAAAACTGCTTCAGCAGTAAGTGGTTGGTTAGTAGGTGTTGGTTTATCCGTAGTAGGATATGTGCCAAATGCAGAACAAGGAGCATCAACAATACTTGGACTTAGAGTTTTAATGATTGGTTTACCAATACTTTGTGCAGTATTAATGTATGTAATTTATAAGAATAAATATAAAATAAATGGCGAATTCCATGATATGATATTAAACAAACTTAAAAATGGAAAAGATGGAGAAGCTGTTGTATAATTTACAACAAAAAAGGTTTCATACTCTTTAGATATGAAACCTTTTTAATTTTAATTATTGAGGAGGAGTAAGATGTATTTAGGAGTAGATTATTATCCAGAACACTGGGATGAAAATATGATAGATGAGGACTTAGATAATATAATTGAACTAGGTTCAAATGTAATAAGAATAGGTGAGTTTGCTTGGCACATGATGGAAAATGTGGAAGGTAATTATGATTTTTCATATTTCGATAGAGTAATAAAAAAAGCAAAAGAAAAAAACTTAAATGTAATATTTGGAACACCTACAGCTACAATGCCAGCATGGCTTGCTAATAAATATCCAGAAGTATTATCAGAGGAAGAAGATAATACAAAAAGAGTTTTTGGTGGAAGAAGACAATATTGTTTTAACAGCGAAAAATACATAGATTATTCTAAAAAAATAATAAAGAAGTTAGCTGAGCACTATAAAAAGGAAGATAGTATAGTGGCATGGCAAATAGATAATGAATTTGGCCATGAGGGAAGTGATTTATGTTATTGTGACAATTGTAAAAAAGCCTTTAGAAAATATTTAGCAAAAGAATATGACAATGATATAAACAAATTAAATGAAACTTGGGGAACAATATTTTGGTCGCAAACTTATAATAATTTTGATGAAATACCGCTACCATCAAAAACTATAACAACTCACAATCCAAGCTTAAGAATGGAATGGGAAAGATTTAGATCAGTAAGTATAGAAAAATATGCAAAAATGCAAGTTGACTTATTAAAAGAAATTTTAGGAGAAGACGCTGTAGTACTTCATGATTTTTCAGGAGGATTTTTTGATAAAAGCTATGATTTCTCAAAAGTTGCAAAACATATAGATGTGGTAGCTTATAATAACTACCCAGTTTGGGGAGGACAAGCTGAGCCAATACCACCACATGAGATAGCTTGTGGTCTTGATTTTATGAGAGGTGCTAAAAAACAAAACTTCTGGATAACAGAAGCTATAATGGGTGCTCAAGGTCATGATGTTATAGGATATCTTCCAAGACCAAGACAAGCCCAAATGTGGTCTTATCAAGGTATGGCCCATGGATGTAGCTCATTAATGTACTTTAGATATAGAGGAGCAACAAAGGGTGCAGAACAATATTGCTATGGAATAATAGACCAAGACAATACAAAAAGAAGAAAATTCTATGAAGTACAAAGTTTCTTCAATGAAATGAAAGCAAATGAAGAATTAATTAAATCAAAGGTAAATGCAAAAGTTGGTCTAATTTATGACTACGAATCAATGGCATCATTTAGAATACAAAGACAAAGTTTCCTATTTGATTATAAACAAGAAGTATTTAGATTATATAGACCATTCTTCGAAAATAATGTAAATATAGATGTAATACCATCAGATGCCACATTTGATGAATATGAAGTATTATTAGTACCAGTTATGATAGTTTATAAAAGAGAAGTTCAAGATAGAATAAGAAAATTTGTGGAAAGTGGAAAAACTGTAGTATTAAGTTTTAGAAATAGTGTAAAAGACTATTATAATAACTTAACTTTAAATGAATTTAATCCAACTAACTTTACTGATTTAGTAGGAGCTTATGTGGAAGAGATAGAATCATTCCAAGGAAATCAGCAAATAACTTTAAATGGGTGTGAAGAATTTGAAAATATAAATGGAAGTGCAACTGTATTTAGAGATTTATTAAGAACTACTACAGCTGAGACTTTATTTACATATGATGATGAATTTTTTGAAGGTCTATCTGCTATAACACTTAATAAATATCAAGGTGGAAATGTTTATTATGTGGGATGTGGTGCAGATGAAAATATAATGGACCACTTAGCAAATAAAATTTTAAAAGAAAGCAATATAGAAATCATAAAATCACCAAAGGGTGTGGAAGTAGTTAGAAGAAACATTAATAATAAAGAAAAATATTTTGTAATGAACCATACAGATAAAACTCAACAATTAGGAGACAAAACAATAAAACCATATGAAGCTTTTATTACAGACCATATATAAAAAATAAAGTAATATAAGATAGAATAAATACTCCTTTATAGCAATGATAAAATATTAAATCAATGTTATGAAGGAGTATTTTGAAATTTAAAAAGTAAATTTTATGTATTTATTTTTTTATATTTATATCCCCAGCTATACATGGAATCCAAAATAGGTTTTAGACTATAATCAAAATTTGTTAAAGTATATTCAATTTTAATAGTTCCAAGGAATTTTTTTAATTCACCAAAACGCTTAGTTCCCGTAAGTAAATCACGTAAAACCAATATTTTTTGTTTATGGCCTATAAGTTTTAAGGTTATCTCTACAGGATACTTTGGTATTTCTTTTGACATTTAAATTACCTCCCAACCAAAGTATATAAATTTATGCTAGTTTTTATTTGATACTAAGTATATATAATATTAATCAAAAATAAAGGTATAAGCAAGCAGTAAATTTCTACTTAACTTATACCTTTTAGATTTAAGCAATCAATAAAGTACTCACTTATATGATTTATTGAATTTTTTACATAAGTTTATTATTTTCCATTATTATAGGATCATAACTTTGAGACTCACCAGTAAAGCTAGTTTTAAGTCTATCAGTCATATATAATTTTAACTCTTCTTTATTTTTAAATAAAGTAATTTGATAAGGTAATTCAAATCCATATTTTTCAACAAATACAACACCATCTTTAGTGTTTATGGCTACACCAGTATGACCTACAAATATAGCGTGATTTTCTTCATCTGGAATGTATCCATTTATTATAGATATATTTTTATTATCTTTAAATGATATTTTTCTATTTTCCAATTCTTTTGCAATTTCTTTAGCACATTGATTTATATTATTGCTATCAGTAACCTTAATATTTGAGAAGAAGTTGAAAAACTTATTCATATCTTCTTTGCTAAATTTTGCATTAGGGTTATTTTCCATAGTAGATAAATCAAGCTCTAAATTAGTATTATCAATTTTATCATAACTTAATTTTGAATTATCTATTATAAAATCATTAAATAATCTAAAAGCAGTTAGTCTACAATTTTGGTCTGTAAAATTAGGATTACTTGCCAACCATTTATCAGAAAGATCGTATAAATTATAAGGAACTTGTAACTTTGATAATCTTTCATTTTCGTTTAAAAGATCTACACCTTCTACACTTTTATAATAGCTTTTAACTGATTTCATAAACATATCAATGTCATTTTTATCTATATTGTTTTCAGATAAAAATTTATAGACTTTATCTTGAGTAGCTGCATCATCCATAGTGGAATACTTTAAGTCTTTCGATGTCATATTTTCATCTACTGTTTTCTTATTAGAAGTACAACCACTAAATAATAAAGTTGTAAGTAGCACCCCTACCATTAAAATTTTTTTCATAAAATTAACTCCTCCAATTTTTTATTTGTAATTTACATAAATTTATATAAATTCGACATAAATTTATATAAATATTCTATCATAAGTTATAATTTTATAAAAGAAAATAATAAGAAAAAACATAGTTTCAAATCTTACAATTTTGTAATCTATTGACAAGGAAAAATAACAGGTGTATAATAAAAATCAATTGAACTCAATTAAATTTATACAAATTCAAAGTGGAGCTGATATTGTGGATAAATATGAATCAATAAAACTTAATAATCAATTATGTTTTTCCTTATATGCATTGTCTAGGGAAATTATAAAAAAATATAAACCTTTGCTGGATAAACATAATTTAACTTATACTCAATATATTGCCATGCTGGTAATGTGGGAGAAAGAAAAAATACCTTTTAAGGAATTGGGAAAAAGACTTCATTTAGATTCGGGAACTTTAACTCCTGTATTAAAAAAATTAGAAGCTATGGAACTAATTATAAAATACAGAAATAAAGAAGATGATAGAGTTGTTACAGTGGAACTTACTGAAAAGGGACGTCTATTAAAAGATGAAGTAACTCATATTCCCGTGGATATGTATAATATGTGTAAAAGTGAATCAGTTGACTTATTAAATTTAAAGAAAGAAATAGATGAATTATTAAATACATTAAGTTAAAAAGTGGGATTAAACTAAAAAGTTTAATCCTTAAAATATAAAAATAATAATTGAACTCAATTAAATTTAAAACAATTAAGGAGAAGGAATATGAAATTTTACGATTTTAAAGCTAAAAAAATGAATGGACAAGAAATAAAAATGGAAGATTATAAAGGGAAAGTTGTGCTAGTTGTAAATACAGCTAGTAAATGTGGATTAACTCCACAATTTGAAGGTTTAGAAGAATTATATCAAGGGTATAAAGATAGGGGATTGGAAATTTTAGGTTTCCCTTGCAACCAATTTGCCAACCAAGATAAAGGTAGCAATAAAGAGATACATGAGTTTTGTCAATTAAACTATGGAGTAACTTTTACTATGTTTGAAAAAATAGATGTAAATGGAGAAAATGCCCATCCATTATATAAATTTTTAAGAAAAGAAGCTAAAGGAATATTTAGTGATAAAATAAAATGGAATTTTACTAAATTTTTAATTGATTGTCAGGGAAATATAATAAAAAGATATGCACCAACAGTAAAACCAGATAAAATAAAAGAAGATATAGAAAAACTATTAAAATAGTACAAAAGGAGACACAAATAAATGGACAGAATAGATATAGCCATAGTAGGAAGTGGGCCTGCTGGAATATCAGCAGCACTAAATGCAAAAATAAGAAATAAAACTTTTAAAGTATTTGGAACAAAGGAAATAAGTCCAAAGCTTGTAAAAGCTCATCAAATAAATAATTACCTGGGATTTTATGGTAAAAGCGGTAAAGAAATTAGAGATGAATTTGCAAAGCACTTAGAAGCAATGGATATTGAAATAACAGAAGAAAAAATAAACAATATATATTCTATGGGTGATTATTTTGCTCTAATGGGTTCAAAAAATACTTATGAAGCAACAGCAGTAATTCTTGCTACAGGTGTAAACTTTGGTAAACCTTTAAAAGGTGAAGAAGAATATTTAGGTAGAGGTGTTGGATACTGTGCAACTTGTGATGCACCTTTATACAAAGACAAGATAGTAACAATAATTGCTTACAATAAACATGAAGAATCAGAAGCTAACTTCTTAGCACAAGTGGCATCAAAAGTTTATTATATACCAATGTATAAAGAAGAAGTGGAAGTAGATGAATCTATAGAAATTATAAAAGATACACCAGTTGAAATTGTGGGAGAACAATTCGTACAAAAACTTATCCTAAAAAACAATGAAATTGAAACAGATGGATTATTTATACTAAGAGACAGTATATCTCCAGGACAACTTGTACCAGGATTAGAATTAGACAAAAATCATGTTCAAGTTGACAGAAAAATGGCTACAAATTTAAAAGGTTGTTTTGCAGCAGGAGATATTGTGGGAATACCTTATCAATATATAAAAGCAGCTGGTGAAGGAAATATAGCAGCACTATCTGCAGTATCATATTTAGATGAATTAAAAAGAAATAGCAAATAATTAAAATACCTATAAATAGCTTACTATTTATAGGTATTTTTGTATTATTGTAAAAATAAAAATAATGAGCAAAATAATATAAAAACAGATGAGGTATAAATTTATGAAAAAAGATATAATAGAAACTATTTATGAAATAAGTGAAGAATTTGATGTTATTATGAAAAATCATATTGTAATAAATAAAGACTTAAATGTAATATTATTTGCCCATTATTGTAGTAGTGAATTATTTTATAAACATTTTTATAAAATTTCTAAAGAAGTTTTTCAGGTGAACAATTTAGCAAAACGTAATTTAAAGGTATGCAAAATTGTATTAAAAAAAGCTGGTTATAAAAAAATTTACACAAAGGGAGTATTTTCTTTTTATGGTGATTTAAGACCTTTAGCTGTAAAAGCTAATTTTGGTAAGTGGGGAGAAAATGGTTTAATTGTCAATGATAAATATGGTAGTAACTTTTTGATAAGTGCCATATTTTTTTAATAACCATCTTAAATTTAGCAAACTTTGACTATATTGTGTTTATTTATTGACAAATATTAATAAATGAAATAAAATATTGATAATGATTATCATTCGTATAAAAATTAAATTTAATATATACTTTGGAAAAGAGGAAAGATTAAATGAAGAAAGAAATATCAATTTGTAATATAACAGCAAAACAAGGACAAAAAGCTCAAGGCTTTATAAATATATTAGATACAGAGACTAAAATGCCAATAACTATTATAAATGGGCAAAAAGAAGGAAAAACAGTTTTAATTACGGCAGGAGTTCATGGATGTGAATACCCGGGAATTAGAACAGCCATAGAATTATCACAAGAAATAGATCCAAAAGAAGTAAGTGGAAATATTATTATAGTTCACTTAGTAAATATGGAAGGGTTTGAACAAAGAAGAGCGGCAGTTATGCCACAAGATAATAAAAATATTTTAAGAGTATTTCCAGGGGATAAAAACGGAACAATCTCAGATAAAATAGCTCATGTAATAACAACTGAATTAATATCAAAGGCAGATTATTACTTTGATATACATGGAGGAGACTTACACGAAGAGTTAATACCTCATATATACTATCCAGCAAAAGCTAAAAAAGAAGTGGTGAATAAATGTAAAGAAATTGCAAAACATTTTAATGTAGGTTATTATGCACCATCAAATAATATAAACGGAACATTTACTTCAGCAGCTGTAAATCAAGATGTACCAAGTTTATTAATTGAACGTGGAGGATGTGGTTTATGCCAAGAAGAAGAGGTAAATTTATACAAAGATGATATGTTAAATATATTATCTTTGTTAAATATGATAGAATATAAAAGGTGTCATAAAGATTTTACACCAGAAGAAATAAAATATGCTATTTATCTTGATGCAGTAAAAGATGGATGTTGGACTTGTTTTGTAGATGCAGGTCAAAGTGTTAAAAAAGGTGATAAGCTAGGAGTAATAAGTGACTACTTTGGTAATATAATAGATACTTATTATGCAGAATTTGATAGTACTATTTTATATAATACAGTAGCCTATTCTGTACCAAAAGGAAGTTCTTTAGTGGCATACGGAAGAGTTTAAACTAAATAGAAATAGGTGAGAGACATAATTAAAAAAATAATTAAAAGAATTTTAGGTACAATTCCCATGTTAATAATTGTATCTTTTATATCATTTGCCCTTATGAATTTATCTTCAGGAGATCCGGCAGAAATTATGCTATCATCTCAAGGAAGCGTGGTAACCCCACAACTTTTAGAAAGTGTAAGGGAGGATATGGGTTTAAATCAACCTTTTATTACTCAATATTTAAATTGGTTGAAAAATATAATTCATGGTGATTTTGGAACATCTTATGCCAGTGGAAGAAGTGTAATAGTGGAAATGAATGAACATCTTCCCTACACCATAAAATTGGCAGGAAGTGCCATGATAATTACTTTAATAGTATCAATACCCCTTGGTATATTGTCAGCTGTTAAAAAAGATAAGTTTATAGATAAATTTATTAGATTATTTACCTTTGTGGGAAATTCCATACCGGGATTTTTGTTGGCACTAATATTGCTTCTTGTTTTCTCACTAAAACTTAAATTGTTACCAATATTGAGTGAAAGTGGAGCAAAAAGTATAATTTTGCCAAGTGTAACTTTAGCCTTTGCGATGACTAGTAAATATATACGTCAAATTAGAACGGCAGTCATTGAAGAATTAGACAAAGGATATGTTAAAGGTGCTAGATCTAGAGGTATTAAAGAAAGTGTTATTTTATATAAAGATGTATTAAAAAATATCATGATTACTGTAATAACACTTACTGGTTTATCTATAGGATCTCTTATGGGAGGAACGGCTGTGGTAGAATCCATATTTGTTTGGCCAGGAGTGGGAAGTTTAGCTTTAAGTGCCATTGCCAATCGTGATTATCCTATAATCCAAGCTTATGTACTTTGGATGGCAGTAATGTTTATAATTATAAACTTAATAACCGATTTATTATACAAAATAATTGATCCTAGAGTTAGAGAAGTGTAAGGAGAAAACAAATGGTAATAAATAGACGAATAACAGGGAAAAAAATGAGCATTAAAACTATTGATAAAAATAAACTTAAGTTTAATATAATAATTTTTATATTAATAAGTATATTTCTTATCAGTCTATTGGCACCCTATATGGCACCAAATGATCCTTATGCAGTTGATTTAACAAAGACGCTACAATCTCCAAGTAAAGAATTTTTATTTGGAACAGATTCCCTTGGAAGATGCGTATTTTCTAGGGTTTTATACGGAGCAAATAGAACTATATTTTCTGCTATAATTGTTGTTTTAATAACTTTTTTATTTGGAACAACAGTGGGAATTATAAGTGGATATATAGGTGGAAAGATAGATAGACTTATTATGAGAATTGTAGATGTATTTCTTGCTTTTCCAGGTCTTGTTTTGGCAATTGCAGTGGCAGGACTTCTTGGTGGAAGTATGATTAATGCAATGATAGCAATTTCTTTAATAAGTTGGACAAAATATGCCAGAATAGCAAGAAGTAAAGTCCTAGAAATAAAAGAAGAAACATTTATCCAAGCAAGTAAAATAAGTGGACATAATGCCCTACATATTATGATAAAACATATTTTGCCCAATATTTTGGCTTATTTAATAGTAACAGCATCTTTAGATATTGGTACGGTAATTATGGAAATGTCTTCTCTTTCATTTTTAGGTCTTAGTTCACCACTGCCAACGCCAGAGTGGGGAGCTATGATTAGTGAAGGAAAAAGTGTAATTCAGTTTGCACCATGGACATTGTTAGCACCAGGACTTGCCATATTAATAGTAGTTGTCTTATTTAACTTGCTAGGAGATATAATAAGAGATTTATTAGATTTAAAAGAAAAAGAACGTTTTGCAAGTAGGTGAAAATCATAAAAAAAATAAATAAAATTTTAATAATCATGTTGCTAATAGTAACTCAACTTACAGGATGCAATATGATAGACGAAAAAGTAAATTGGCAAAGTAAAAATGAACTTGTATTTGGAACAACAGTAAGTACGAAAAGTTTGGACCCAGCCAATGGATATAGTGGATGGTTTACTGTTAGATATGGTGTATCAGAAACATTGTTTAAATTAAATGACAATATGGAAGTTATACCTTGGTTAGCAAAAGAATACAATCAAATTGACAATAATACTTGGGAAATAAAAATTAAAGAAAATATTAAATTTCAAAATGATAAAACTTTAACACCACAGGCTGTTAAATTGTCCATAGAAAGAACTTTAAAATTAAATGCAAGGGCTTTAGATACTTTAAAAATAAAAAAAATAACTACTACAAAAGATTCCATAATCATCACAACTAGTGAGGAAAATCCCACACTTATAAATGATTTATGTGATCCTTTTGTATCAATTATTGATGTATATGAAAAAGATAATGATAATTGTCCAGTAGGAACTGGCCCTTTTAAAGTAGATAAATTTAGAGCCAGTGGTACAAGTTATTTTGTAAAAAATGAAAACTACTGGGACTCTAGTGTAAAACTTTCTTCAATTAAAGTTATACCAATTGGTGACTCGGATACTTTAGCCATGGCACTACAATCAGGTGAAATTGATGTGGCACAAGGTTTATCTTATTCCATGGTAAATTTATTTGAAAAAGACAAGAATTATAAAATATCAACTACAGACACATCTCGTGCTGTAGTACTATATTTTAATGAAGAAAATGAAGCACTTAAAAACTCTAAAGTAAGAAAAGCAATAAATATGCTTATAGATAAAAACTCTTATTGCTCATTGATTTTAAAAAATCAAGCTACATCAGGCATAGGAGCTTTTCCAACAAATAATGCCTATGCACTAGATAAAATAAACACAACATTCAACAAAGAAGAAGCATTAAAATTATTAAAAGAAGCAGGATATGCTGATAAAAAATTAACACTGAAATTAGTCACTTATTCATCGAGAGCAGAACTTCCAAGCATAGCACAAGTTATCCAAAATGACTTAAAAAATGCTGGCATAAATGTAAAAATAGAAATAGGTGATAATATAGAAGACATTTTAAGTAGTGGAGATTTTGATTTAGCCATCTATTCAAATATAACTTCATCTACAGGAGATGCCCTAGCTTATTTAAATAATGCTTTTCATACAAATGGAGCATCAAATTATGGTAAATACAGCAACAAAGAAGTTGATAAATTAATAAATCAACTTAAGGTGGAATTTAACAAAGACAAAAGAGATAAGTTAGCAGTTGAAATTCAAAAAATAGCATTAAATGAAGATGCCTATAATTATATAGGATATATGAAAATGAGTTTTGTAATGAAAAATAATGTTGAGGGAATAAATCCTCACCCTACGGATTATTATCAATTTAATGCAAATACAAATATAAAATAGGTGAAAATATGAAGACTATATTAAAAGTAGAAAATTTGCATATAAAAAATAATGATGTTGAAATATTAAAAAATATTACCTTTGATGTGAAACAAGGTGAAATACTAGGAATAGTAGGGGAAAGTGGTAGTGGTAAAAGTACTCTAATTAGAGCTTTAATTCAAATGATGAACAAAAATGAAAAAATAACAAAGGGTGATATTTATTTTAAAAATAAAAACTTATTGCAAATGAGTTCCAAAGAGCTTAGGAATTTAAAAGGAAGTGAAATGGGAATAATTTTTCAAAATCCTGGTTCCACTTTAAATCCTCTTAGAAAAATAAAAAAACAATTTGTACAAGTTTTAAAAAGTCATCAAAAAATAAACACAAAAGAAGCTTTAAATAAATCAGAGATAATACTTGAAAGAGTTAATTTACATGACCCTCTTTGTATATTAAATAGCTATCCCTTTGAGCTAAGTGGTGGAATGAAACAAAGGGTAGCTATGGCTTTGGCCATGGTTATGGAACCTAATCTTTTGGTGGCAGACGAGCCTACAAGTGCCCTAGATGTAACAGTTCAAGCTCAAGTAGTAAATGAAATGATGAAGCTTAGGGATAATTTTAATACAAGTATAATTATTGTAACTCATAGTATGGGAGTAGTATCTCATATGGTAGACAAAGTTGCAGTAATGTATGGTGGAACTATTGTGGAATATGGAGACAAAGAAAGTGTTTTAAATAATCCAAAACATCCATATACAAAGGCTTTAATAAATGCCATACCAAAACTTGATGGTAAATTACCTGTAGGAATAAAGGGAAATCCACCTTCTTTTACAAATAAACAAAAAGGATGCTTATTTGCACCACGCTGTGAATATGCCAGTGAAAATTGTAAATATAAAGAACAAAAATTAACATCCATTGGAAATGATAGATTTATAGCATGTACTTATATGGAAGAAAGAGAGAATATGCACCATGGATAAGGTAATTTTAGAATGTAAAAATATAAACAAAAAATATAGAAAAAAAGACCATTATCACAATGCATCTAAAAATATAAGTTTTAAACTTAAAGAGGGAGAATGTTTAGGTGTAGTAGGAGAAAGTGGTTGTGGTAAAAGTACTTTAGCAAAGATTATTATGAATTTGGAAAAGGCAGATTCTGGAGAAGTTATTTTAGATAATGAATGTATATCAAACAAAAAAGGAAAAGAATTAAGAGAAGTATATAAAAATATACAAATGGTATTTCAAGATGCCATAGGTTCTTTTAATCCTAAAATAACTATTGGAAAATCAATTGAGGAATATGTATGTAGTCTTTGTACAACAGATGAAAATAATCGTGAAATTGTAGTAGAAAGTTTGCTAGAGATGGTGGGTCTTCCCAAGGAATTTAAAGATAGATATCCTCATGAATTAAGTGGAGGTCAGTGTCAAAGGGCAGCCATAGCAAGAGCTCTATCATCTCATCCAAAGGTGTTAATTTGTGATGAAGCAACTAGTGCCTTAGATGTATCCGTTCAGGCTCAAGTAATAGATCTTTTAGTACAGATGAAAAAAGAACTTAATATTTCTTATATTTTTATAACTCATAACCTGGCATTAGTGAGTAGCTTTTGTGATAGAGTTATAGTTATAAATCATGGAGAAATTGTGGAAGAAGGTAGTGCTTATGATGTAATCAATAATCCACAAAATGATTACACAAAACTTCTTTTAAACTCCATATTTAAATAAAGAAAAAGAGCTAATCATTAATTTAATGGCTAGCTCTTTTTTTAATACACAAAAAAATTAAGGATGAATAAAATATTAATGTAATTCTAAATAGCAATAGAAAATATACTTTTACAAATGGGTGTGAAAAATGAAAATTATTAAGTAAAGATTAATAACATTAATATTAACAGTATCCATGATTATAATAGGACTACCTTTTTTATCTTTCGCAGAGAATGTAGATAAGGAAATAAATATGGAAGACAAAAGTGAGGACATGATAGAAGATAATGAAGGTATAGGAGATTTAATAGATGAAGAAAATCAAGATGATAAAGATGGTCTAGGAGACTTAATAGATGAGGAAGGTAAAGGCGATTTAATAGATAAAGAAGAAAATGAAAATTTAGAAGAGTCACAAAAAGAAGAACAATGGAATATCTACTATAAAGACAAAGAAAATCAAAAAGAACTATTACAACCTAAAACAATTAAATCAACTAATAATGTAGAAGACATAATAAATGACAATATGGAGCATATTGATGGATATAAATATAGCTCTTATGAAGTTATAACAAATAATAAAGGTATAAATTTATTATATTTAAATTATGAAAAAGTGGAAAACAATACTTTATGTGTAGTATTTAACTATACAGATATAGACACAAATAAACCTATTGCAAAGCCAGTTATGTCTGATGATATGACTAAAGGAGAAAAATATGATTTAAGTGAATATACAAAAAGAGTTTTTGATGGATATGAATATGTAAAAACTGAAGGTAATGTAAGTGGAGTAATTGAAAAAAATGAACAAGTAAATGTTTATTATAGAAAAATAAATGAAATTAATTATACAGTAACAATAAAATATTTAGACAAAGATACAAATAAAGAAATAGAAAAAGCAGTTATAATTGAACCAAAGGATAAAGATTATGATGTGACTAATCAAACTCAAAAGAAAATAGATGGATATAAATATGTAAAAACTGAAGGAAAAGTAAAGGGAAATCTTAAAAATCAAGGCTCAAGTGAAATTATAAAAGTTTATTATGAAAAAATAGAAAATTTATCTAATAATGAAAAATCAAATGTAAAAACGGGAGATTATAATAATTTACTTCTTTGGATAGGAGTAGCTTTAGTGGCTCTAATTATTTTATTTGCAGTAATGAGAAAAAATAAAAAATAATTAATTAAAAATCATCTTCTTATTTGAAGGTGATTTTTTTGTAAAAAGAAATTTATAGAATTTAACTCAGACTTGTTATGTATGAAAATATTTATGATATAATACCTTAGTACAATATGATATAGACAAAATTTAGAGGTGAAAATATGACAAATTCAGAAGAAATATATGAATTTAATAAAATAGATGCATACAATAAATTGAAAGAAGCAATAAATTATATTACCGGCAAAGATAGAGAACAAGATTTTAAGAAATTTATGATTTTATGTAAAACATCAGCATTACAAGGCAATTCTCATGCCCAATATATTTTAGGAATATTTTTTGAAGACGGTATTTTGGGATTAGAAAGATATTTTGAAATAAAAATAAATGCCGATGAAAAATATTATGAAATGACAAATTCTAAAACAGCTTTAAAATGGTATAAAAAATCTGCAAGAGGAAATTACAAAGAAGCTCAATATGCAGTTGCTAATATGTATTTCAAAGGAATAGATGTAGAGAGAGATTACGAAAAAGCCTTATATTATTTTAAAAGTAGTAAGACAGAATATGCTTGTTTTTATGTGGGATATATATATGAAAAAGGTTTAGGAGTAAAACAAGACTATAAAACAGCTCTTAAATGGTATGAAAAATCAGCTAATATGGGCAATTCAAATTCAGCATATAACTTAGGTGTAATGCATAAAATGGGACAAGGTACAGAAGTTAATCTTGAAAAGGCAATTAGCTGGTATGAAAAGGCTGCTAAAAAAGACAATGAAAATGCTCTTTGTAATCTAGCTATAATGTATAGATTTGGTGAAGGTGTAGAAGTTGATTATGAAAAAGCAGTAAAACTTTATGAAAAAGCAGCAAAACTAGGAAGTGAAACAGCTATTTGTCAAATGGGATATATGTATAACCAAGGTCTAGGAGTAGAGCAAGATTATGAAAAAGCAAAAGAGTATTATGAACAAGCAGCTCTTTTAGGATATTCTGATGCTCAGTGTAACTTAGGATACATGTATCAAGAAGGTCTTGGAGTGGAGATAAATTATGAAGAGGCAATTAAATGGTATAAAAAAGCCATAGAGCAAAATGAATCTATTGCAAAAAGTAATTTGGCAGAAATGTATATCTATGGCCATGGAGTAGAAGTTGATTGTAAAAAAGCCCTTGAACTTTATGAAGAAGCTTTACAAGATGCAATAAAAGTTGGCGATGAAGAAGAAATTTCCATAGTATTATTTAATATTGCAGAAATGCATGAAATGGGCTATGGTATGGATGTAAATTATGAAAAAGCATTGGAATTATATGAAAAATCAGCAAACTATGGTTTAGAAGAAGCAAAAGCAAAACTTGAAGAATTAAAAAGTATTATAAGTAAATAGAAAATTTAAAAAGGTATTTTAAATAAGAGAATAAACTTATTTAAAATACCTTTTTAAATTACTAGGAAATTATATTTTATATGATTTATGTATAAAATGTCTGATTGGATTATAATTGTCTAATTGGAGTGGAGCAAGTTAAAAATCTTAGTTACTATTTTAGTAGTTAGACATGAGTAACATAATTAAAAGACATAAATTTCTAAAATTGATGAGAATGAGTATTATTATGGAGGGAGTGAGTATATATATGAAAGAAATTAGTAATAAAAAAGAAAAAAAGATTTTAGATTTTGCAGGCAATTTCAAATATTTAACTTATTTAGGATGCTTTTTATCAGGTATTAGTTCCATATTAGTTTTAGTTCCTTTTATATGTATATATAAGATAGCTTATGAAATATTAAAAGTGCTACCTAAGATAGAACAAGCTAGCAATATAGAGCAATATGGTTGGTATGCTGTTTTATTTTCCATACTTGGTATAATTGTATATTTTGCAGCCTTGATGTGTACACACTTGGCAGCCTTTAGAACAGCTAAAAATATGAGAAGTGAAGCTATACATCATATGGTAAAATTACCTCTTGGTTATTTTGATAAAAATGGAAGTGGTAAGATAAGACGTGTAATAGATGAAAGCTCAGCCAGTACAGAAACACTTTTGGCACATATGTTGCCAGACTTGGCAGGAGCAATTGTAACACCAATTGCTATGCTTGTACTTTTATTTACTTTTGATTGGAGATTGGGATTACTTAGT
>USRS01000036.1 GCA_900557165.1 uncultured Clostridium sp. | reverse complement strand
GGAGGTGTCCTACAATTAGCAAAGAATTATCAATCAATGATCAAATAAGAGATAAGGAATTAAGAATTATTTCTGAAACAGGAGAACAACTAGGGATAATGTCTTCTAGGGAAGCTCAAGCTATAGCAAATAGCAAAAACTTAGATTTAGTGAAAATATCACCAAATGCTAAGCCACCTGTTTGCAAAATAATGGATTACGGTAAATATAAGTACGAACAATCTAGAAAAGAAAAAGAAGCTAGAAAAAATCAAAAAACTGTAACAGTTAAAGAAATAAGACTTAGACCAGGTATTGAATCTAATGATTTAAATACAAAAGCTAATAATGCTATTAAATTCCTTAAAAAAGGAGATAAAGTAAAAGTTGAGCTTCGTTTCAGAGGAAGAGAACTAGGACATAAAGATATCGGTAAAGAAGTTATGATTAAATTTATTGATATAGTTAAAGAGTTTGGAGAACCAACAAAAGCCCCAGCATTTGAGGGTAATAACATGGTTGTAATTATAGATCCAAAAAAATAGATGATTAACTGAGAGGAGGAACTTATCATGCCAAAAATGAAAACTCATAGAGGAGCTGCTAAAAGATTCAAAAAAACTGGAAGTGGTAAATTAAAGAGAGCTAAAGCTTTCAAAAGTCATATATTAACAAAAAAATCACCAAAAACTAAAATGAACTTAAGACAATCTGCTGTAGTTAGTGAAGGTGATGCTAGAAGAATAGCACAATTATTACCATACTAAGAACTGATAATAATTTAAATTAAGAAAATAACGATAAAATTTATAAACAACGACAAGAATAAAGGAGGTCATGAACATGGCAAGAGTAAAAAAAGCAATGAACGCTCGTAAAAAGCATAAAAAGGTTTTAAAACTTGCAAAAGGATTCAGAGGATCAAGAAGCAAATTATACAGACCAGCTAACAACTTCGTAATGAAAGCATTAAAAAATGCTTATATAGGTAGAAAATTAAAGAAAAGAGATTTCAGAAAACTTTGGATACAAAGAATAAACGCAGCTGCTAGAATGAACGGAATATCTTACTCAAGATTAATGAACGGATTAAAATTAGCAGGTATAGAAGTTAACAGAAAAATGTTATCTGAAATGGCTATACAAGATCCACAAGGATTTGCTAAATTAGTAGAAGTTGCTAAAGCTCAATTAGCTTAATAATTTCTTATAAGTTTGAATATTAAAGCATCTATAAATAACAGTAGTTATTAATAGATGCTTTTTTGCATAGATGAAAAAATAACAAGAATAATAAATAATGATACAAGAGAATTGATATATTATAAATATTGATATACTATGATATTGTTATTGAAGAATAATTATTTTATAATATTTGATAGCTAAAAATTTACTTAACAAAAGGAGGGGTAGACAAAATTGAAAACCAGATTAAAAAAATTACTTTTCATGCTTAATCATATGGAGCCAGCACGAGTTATGGTGATAGGATTTGGATTAGTAATACTACTTGGTGGACTTATGTTAAATTTACCCATAGCCACTAAAAATGGTGAAAGTATAGGACTTTTAAATTCTATATTTACAGCTACTTCTGCAGTATGTGTTACAGGACTAGTTGTTGTAGATACGGGAACATATTGGAGTGAATTTGGTCAATTTATTATTATAACATTGATACAAATTGGCGGTTTAGGATTTATGACAATTGCAACAATGTTCTCATTATTAACACGTAAGAAAATAAATTTAAGAGAAAGATTATTAATACAAGAATCTTTAAATCAAGGTGATTTATCTGGTCTTGTAAAACTTACTAGGTACATAATTTTAATGACATTTTCAATAGAAGCTATAGGGGCTTTATTACTTTCTATAGTATATATACCAGTATTAGGATTTTTTAGAGGTGTTTGGTATAGTATATTCCATTCAATTTCAGCATTTTGTAATGCAGGATTTGATTTGATGGGGCCAATAGCAGGTAAGTTTTCTTCATTAACATCTTTTGTAGATAATTCATTGATAAATTTTGTTATTTGTGGATTAATAATATTGGGAGGAATAGGATTCCCTGTTTTGCTTGATGTAATAAATAATAGAAAATATTCAAAACTAAATATACATTCTAAAATAGTTATCAACACAACAGGTATACTTATTGCCATAGGTATATTCTTTATATTTATAAACGAATTTAATAATAAAGGTACCTTAGGTAATCTTAATATGAAAGAAAAAGTTTTATCCTCAATATTCCAATCAGTAACACTTAGGACAGCAGGATATAATACAATAGATTTAACTTTATTAAGTGAAAGTACCTTATTCTTTATGATAATTTTAATGTTAATAGGTGCATCTCCAGCATCAACAGGTGGAGGTATTAAAACTACTACCATAGCAACATTATTTTTAACAGTAAAAGCATTTATTTTTGAAAAAGGAGATATTGAAGTTTACCAAAGAAGAATAAGTGATTCAACAGTAAAAAAATCTTTAGGACTCTTTTTTATAGGGGTGTTCACTGTATTATTTGGGATATTAATATTAAGCATTGTAAATCCAGGATTTACACTACTTGAATCCACATTTGAAGTAGTATCAGCATTTGCTACAGTAGGACTTAGTATAGGTGGTACTCCTGAATTAACAAGTGCAGGAAAAATAATAATAATGATATTAATGTTCTTAGGAAGGGTAGGTTCTCTTACTATATTTGTAGCATTATTATCTAAAAATTCAAAAATAAAACCAAAAATAAGATACCCAGAAGGTAAAATAATAGTTGGATAATCGTAATATACTTTGAAAGGATGAAATTTATGAAACAATATATAGTTATAGGATGCGGAAGATTTGGTTCATCTCTTGCCACAACTATGAGTTTATTAGGTCATCAAGTAATGGCTATAGATAAAAGTGAAGAATTAATTCAAAATTTATCAGATAAAGTTACTCATGTAGCAGCAGTTGATGTTACAGATGAGTATGCACTGAGATCTTTAGGACTAGGGAATTTTGATGTGGCAATAATAGCAATAGGTTCTGATATAAGGGCATCTATAATGGCAACACTTATTGCAAAAGAAATGGGTGTAGAGCAAGTTGTCTGCAAAGCTAAGGATGAACTTCAAGCAAAAGTTTTATATAAAATAGGTGCTGATAGAGTCGTATTTCCAGAAAGAGATATGGGAATAAGAGTTGCTCATAATTTAGTATCAGACAATATACTAGATCATATAGAATTAGATCCAGAGTATTCTATAATGGAGATAGTAACACCAAACAAATGGGTAGGTAAAACATTAATAGAGTTAGATTTAAGAGCTAAATATGAAATTACAATTTTAGCTGTTAAAAGTGGAGATAAAATAAATGTAATACCTTCACCACAAGAACAATTACAAGAAAAAAGCATATTAGTAGTCATAGGTAAAAATAGCAATATAAGTACTATTATTACTAAAGAAAAAAATTCAAGGTAGGAGTATATGAAAATGACTATAAATATAAGCAGTAAAGATAATGAAAGAGTTAAATATACTAAATCATTATTAAAAAGTAAAAACAGACAAAAAGAATCTAAGTTTATAATAGAAGGATATAGAATACTAACTTTAGCTATAGAATGTAATGCAGACTTAGATTATGTATTTATAAATGAAACTTTTGAAAATAAAGAAGAGCATAAAAATTTCTTAAAGGTATTAGAAGAAAAAAATATAAAAATATTTAAAACAACAAATAAAATATTTAATGAATTAATAGATACTGAAAATACTCAAGGAATTTTAGGTGTTGTAAGGTTTAAAGAGAAAAAAATTGAACATAATATAAAAAACGAAGATAAATTTGTTTTAATATTAGATAGAATTCAAGATCCAGGAAACATGGGAACTATAATAAGAACTGCTGATGCAGCAGGTGTAGATGCAATAATTGCACTAAAAGGATGTGTTGATATATATAATCCTAAAGTAATTAGATCAACAATGGGTTCAATTTTTGATATGAATATCATACATTGTACTCAAGAAGAATGTTTAAGAGAATTAAAATCAAAAGATTTTAATATAGTATCAAGTTATCTAAATACAGACAACTACTATCATGAAACAGATTATGGTAAAAAAGTTGCCTTAGTAATAGGAAATGAAGCTAATGGAGTAAATGATGAGTTAATAGATGAGTCTGATATATTAGTTAAAATACCTATATACGGTAATGCTGAATCTTTAAATGCAGCAATATCAAGTGCTATATTAATGTATGAAATAAAAAAATATTTAAGTTAAGATGTTGAATGAGTAAATTATCTATGTTATAATTGTACAAAAACTATATATATAAAAGCGATGATAGAGAAAAGTATTATAATTTAATTTAGGCAAGAGAAAAATACATTTGCTGAGAGTATTTACTAAATAATTATAAGAAGTTCCCTCTGGAGCATTAAAGCTGAACAGAAATCAGTAGGCTTTAACGTTGAGCGCGTTAAGTTTAGTTGAGTGGTTTATTAATATTTTATATTTTTAAACTACTAGGGTGGTACCGCGAATAACAGTCTTTCGTCCCTAGATGGGATGAAGGACTTTTTTTATTTCTAGGAAATTATATTTTATCTGATATGTTGATAAAATGTAATTTCCAACTGATTAATGGAGTAACGGACCTGATTTTCAAGGTTGTTGACGACATGAACGAAGTGAATTTTTTTATTGCTAAAAATATATGAAAGGGTGAAGAAAAGTGAAAGAACAATTAATAAGCTTAAAAGAAAGAGCTTTAAGCGAAATAAAACAATCTTCTACAATGGAAGAGGTAGACAGCTTAAGAGTTAAATACTCTGGTAAAAAAGGTGAACTTACTGCCATATTAAAAGGTATGGGTAAATTATCAGCTGAAGAAAGACCGGAAATGGGTAAAATAGCTAATGAAGTAAGAGAAGCTATAGAAACAGAAATAAACAATAAAAAAGAAGAAATAAAGAAAATAGAGTTAGAAAAGAAACTTGCTAGCGAAGTAATAGATGTTACTATGCCAGGAAAAACTTTCAAAGTTGGAAAAAAACATCCAATAACTCAAATAATAGATGAAGTAACTGAAATATTTATGGGAATAGGATTTTCTGTTGCTGAAGGTCCAGAAGTTGAAACAGTAGAAAATAACTTCGATGCATTAAATGCTCCAAAGAACCATCCATCAAGAGATATGTCAGATACTTTCTACTTCAATAATGAATTATTACTTAGAACTCAGACATCTCCAGTTCAAGTTAGAACAATGAGAAGCCAAGAGTTACCTATAAAAATAATATCTCCAGGTAGATGTTTTAGAAATGACTCACTAGATGCAACACATTCACCAATGTTCCACCAAATAGAAGGATTAGTTGTTGGAAAAGATATAACAATGGCTCAATTCAAAGGAACATTAGAATTATTCGTCAAAAAGTTATTCGGAGAAAATACTAAAACTAAATTTAGACCACATAACTTCCCATTCACAGAGCCTAGTGCTGAGATAGATGTTACTTGTTTCAAATGTGGTGGAGAAGGATGTCCAATGTGTAAAGGTGAAGGTTGGATAGAAATACTTGGTTCAGGTATGGTTCATCCGAACGTTCTTAGAAACTGTGGAATAGACCCAGAAGTTTATAGTGGATTTGCTTTCGGTATGGGTGTTGAGAGACTTGCAATGCTTAAATACGAAATAGATGATATAAGATTATTAGTTGAAAATGATATGAGATTTTTAGATCAATTCTAATAGAAGGAGGAATAAAAAATGTTAGTACCTGTAAAATGGATTAGAGATTACGTTAATATAGATATGGATACAGTTGAATTTGCTGATAAAATGACTATGACTGGAACTAAAGTTGAAACTGTAGAATTTTTAGGCAAAGAAATAAGCAATGTTGTTGTAGGTAAAATAGAAAAAATCACACAACATCCAAATGCTGATAAATTAGTAGTTTGCCAAGTTAACATAGGAGAAGAAGAATTAGTTCAAATATGTACTGGAGCTAAAAATGTTTTAGAAGGAGACATAGTACCAGTAGCTAAAGTTAACTCTACATTACCTGGTGGAATAAAAATTAAAAAAGGTAAATTAAGAGGAGAGGCATCTCATGGAATGTTATGTGGTGCTGAAGAATTAGGTATAGATGAACACTTTGTAAATGAAAGAAGTAAAGGTGGAATATATATCTTAAATGATATGGAAAACATAGTAATTGGTCAAGATATAAAAGAATTCCTTTTAATAAATGATGCAATAATAGATTTTGAGTTAACTGCAAATAGACCTGATTGTAGATCAATGATAGGTATAGCTAGAGAAGCAGCAGTTACTATAGGAGAAAAATTAAACTACCCTGAAATAGAAGTAAAAGCATGTGATGAAGATATAGATTTTGAAGTAAAAGTTGAAAATCCTGAACTTTGTCCAAGATATAGTGCTAGAATAGTTAAAGACGTAAAAATAGCTCCATCACCATACTGGATGCAAAGAAGACTTATGGAAGCTGGTGTTAGACCAATAAATAACATAGTTGATATAACAAATTTTGTAATGTTAGAACAAGGTCAACCACTACATGCATTTGATTTAAATGAACTTACAACAGGAAAAATAGTTGTAAGAAATGCACAAGAAGGAGAAAAATTCACTACATTAGATGAAGTTGAAAGAACTTTAGATAAAGATATGCTTGTTATAACTGATGGAGAAAAACCAGTTGCTATAGCAGGTGTTATGGGTGGATTAAACTCAGGAATAAAAGACGATACTACAGCAGTTTTATTTGAAGGTGCAGCATTTAATGCAGATAATATAAGAGCTACTTCTAAAAAATTAGGTCTTAGAACTGAAGCATCAGGAAGATATGAAAAAGGTATCTGTACAGAACTTTCTATAACAGGGCTTGAAAGAGCTTGTCAATTAGTTGAAATGTTAGGAGCAGGTAGAGTTTTAAGGGGAACTATTGAAGATTATCCAGTAAAACAAGAAGTTCAAACTTTAACTGTTAATCCATCAAGAATAATCAAAAATATAGGAATAGATTTATCATTAGATGGATTTGTTAAAATATTAGAAGACTTAGAATTTAAATGTGATTTAAAATCTGAAACTGAAGTATTAATAGAAGTGCCATCATTCAGATTAGATATAGAACAAGAAGCAGATATATATGAAGAAATAGCTAGAATATATGGATTTGAAAATATACCATCTGAGCAATTAGAAGGAAATACTACAGCTGGTGTTAAAACGCCAAAGCAAAAATTCATGGATACAATAAAAAATAGAGCTACTAGTATAGGTCTATATGAAATATTAACTTATTCATTTGTAAGTCCAAAATCATTAGACAAAATAAAATTACCAGCAGATGATAAGAAAAGAGATTATATAACTCTATTAAACCCACTTGGAGAAGATACATCAGTAATGAGAACTACAATGATGCCAAGTATGTTAAATGTTTTATATACAAATATATCTCGTAAAGTTGAAAGTGCATTAGCATTTGAATGTGGTCATACATTTACACCACAAGAAGGTTTACCAATAGAAACTAATCATTTATGCGTTGGTATGTATGGTAAAGATGTAGACTTCTTTGCATTAAAAGGTGCATTAGAATCTATATTAGAATCAGTAGGATTTGATAACTATGAAATAATACCAGAAACTAATAACACTACTTTCCACCCAGGAAGATGTGCTACAATAATATATAATGATATATATATTGGTACTTTTGGTGAAGTTCATCCGGAAGTAGTTGACAACTACAACTTAGGACAAAGAGTATATCTTGCTGAACTAGATTTAGATTTAATATTTGATAATTCAGATAGAACAATAATATACAATCCATTACCAAAATATCCAGCAACTTCTAGAGATATAGCTTTATTAGTTAAAGATGAAGTTATAGTTAAACAAATAGAAGATATAATAAAAGCTAATGGAGAAGATTTAGTAGAAAGTTATAAGTTATTTGACGTTTATAAAGGTTCTCAAATAGCTGAAGGATACAAATCAATTGCGTACTCAATAACTTACAGAAGTAAAGATAAAACTCTTACAGACGATGATGTTAATAAAGTACACCATAATATAATAAGAGAGTTAGAAGAAAAGTTAGATGCAAAATTAAGATCAAACTAACTCATCTTTGATAGGGGGATTAGTGAGATGAATAAAGTAGTTGTGAGGATTCTAGGTTCTGAATATAATATTGTCGGAAAAAATCCAGAGCAAATGAAAAGTGTAGCAAGATATGTAGATGAAGAAATGAATAAAATTAGAGAAGGTAATCCTAAATTAAGTTCATTAACTACAACAATAGTTGCATGTTTAAATATTGCTGACGAGTTATTTGATTGTGCTCATGAAAATGAAGATTTGCACAATGAGATTGCTAAATTAAAAGAAAATATGAGTATACCAAGTGAAGAAAGTATTGAACAAGAAGGTCAAATAGCTAAGAAATTAGAGCAAAAAGAACTGGAAACAATAGAAAAAGATTATAGAATTGAAGAACTTGAAAGAAAATCAAAAGAACAAAATGATATAATAGAAAATCTGAACAAATCTAATGAAGAAATGAAAGCAGAATTAGAAAAATATAAAGTTGAAATAGAAAGTTTAAAAAATGAAGCACAAGATGCTAATAAAAGAGCTGAATCAGCAGAAACAATGTCATCACAATGGCAAAATAAAACATATTCATTACAACTTAAATGTTCAGAATTAGAAAGTAAGTTAAAAAATAGAGAAGGTGCTCTATAAGATTTGGGGGTGTTTCAAAGGCATATACTTTTGAAACACCCCTTTGACATAAGAGTGGAGGTAAATTATGAAAGACGTGGAATTATTAGCTCCTGTTGGTTCTTTTGAATCATTAAAAGCTGCAGTACAAAATGGAGCAAATGCAGTTTATCTTGGTGGAAAAGAATTTAGTGCAAGGGCATCTGCCAACAACTTTGATAAAGATGAGTTAAAAGAAGCAGTTAAATATGCACACATTAGAGGTGTAAGAGTTTTTGTAACAACAAATACTCTTATAAAACAAAATGAATTAGAAGGATTTATTGAATATGTAAAATTCTTATATGATATAAATATAGATGCCCTAATATTACAAGATATAGGGGCTGCTATGACAATAAAAAAACTTCTACCAGATTTTGAATTACATGCAAGTACACAAATGGTAGCTCACTCTCTAGATGATGTGAATTATCTAGAAAGTAAAGGATTTGATAGGGTAGTTTTAGCTAGAGAATTAAACATAGATGAAATTAAATATATTTGTGATAATACAAATGTAGACATAGAAGTTTTTGTTCATGGTGCTTTATGTGTATGCTATTCAGGACAATGTTTAATGAGTAGTATGATAGGGAACAGGTCTGGAAATAGAGGAAGATGTGCTCAACCATGTAGACAAAGATATACTATGATTGACATTTATACTGGAGAAGAAGTTGAATCTAATGGTGACTATTTATTAAGTACAAGAGATTTAAATGCCATAGAAGAAATAAATCAAATCATTGATGCTGGAGTTCATTCTCTTAAAATTGAAGGAAGAATGAAAAAACCAGAATATGTGGCAACAGTTATAGGAAGTTATAGAGAAACTATAGATGAATATTTAAGAACTAAAAGAGTTAATGTTTCTCATGATATAATGGCTGATTTATATACAATATTTAATAGAAAATTTACAAAAGGACTTTTACTTGGTGAAGTAGGAAAAGAGGTAATGAATGCACAAGTTCCAAATAACCAAGGTTTATATATAGGTAGAGTAGTGGATTATAACAAAAAAGCTAAGAGATTAAAAATTGCCTTAGAAGAAAATCTGAAAAAAGGTGATGGAATCAACTTAGGTGGTGGAGTAATAGGAAGAATAATAAAGGGTAAGGAAATTACTGATATTGGTTACAGAGGCGAAACTATAGAAATAGATTTTATAGGCGAAGCAAGAAGAAACCAAATGGTATTTAAGACTTCTGATACTAAGTTAATAGATAAAGTTCAAGTAACTTTTAAACAAGATAAAGAGCTGGCAAAAAGTTTTATAGATGGCAAAGTTATAATAAAATTAAATGAAAATCCAGTTATAACACTTACTGATTTAAATGGAAATGAAGCAAGTGTAACAGGTGATTTTATAGTAGAAAAAGCTTTAAAAGTTCCTATGAGCAAAGAAAAAATTGATACTCAACTTAGAAAATTAGGAAATACTCCTTACACAATGAGAAATCTAGAAATTGATTTAGAAGATGGAGTTAGTTTACCAATAAGTGTATTAAATCAAATGAGAAGAGAATGTATTGATATACTAAATGAAGAAAGAATCCCAGTTAAAAATAGAAAATATAAAAATGAAAAAGTTGTATATAATCCACAAAAAGTAGATAGAAATAAGGATACTAAAATTAGAGTTAAAGTTAGGAATATAGAACAATTACAAGAAGTTTTAAACTTTGATGTAGATATGATTTATTATGAAACTTTATCAACTTTAGAAGAAGCTTTAAGACTTGCTAAAGCATCAAATAAAAAATTAGTATATTCAGCACCAAGAATTATAAGAAATAAAGAATACAAAAGATTGGAAAAAGTAAAAAATCTAAATCAAGAAGATATACAAATAGGTACTCTTGGTTCAATAAGATATTTTGAAAATAAAAAATATCATGTAGATTATTACTTAAATGCTTTTAATAGTGAAACAATAAATTACTTTAAAGAAGAAGGTGCAGATTCTGTTTGTATATCTCAAGAATTAAATATGAGTGAGATTAAAGAAACATTATCTTATACTGATGTTGATATTGAGAGTGTCGTTTATGGATATACTCCAATGATGATTACAGAATATTGCCCAATGGGTGTGGTAGTTAGAGAATGTAAAAAAGATAAGAGATGTGGTATTTGTAAGGAATCTAGATATGCCCTAAGAGATTTCAAAGGGGAAGAATATAGATTGTCTCAAGATATATTCTGTAGAACAACTATTTACAATTCAAAGCCATTATGCATATTAGATAGTTTAGAAGAATTATCTAACTCAGGAGTTAATATATTTAGATTAGACTTTACTGGAGAAAATAGTGGTGAAGTAAAAGAAGTTTTAGAAGCTTATGAAGAAGTTATGAAAAATAACTTTAGATTAGGAAGTAAATCAAGTAAATTATACAATAAGTTAGATGATGAAGGTTTAACTACAGGACATTTCTACAAAGGTGTAGAATAGAAAACTATTAAATTAAGAAAAGTACTAAAGGAGTAAGAATTCCCTTAGTACTTTTTACTTTTCAACTTATTAACTTGAGTAACAAATAAAGTCGTTGACAAAATTAATGAAGTGAATTTTTTATATTAATTCATTGCTTTTAATACTTCTAATAAGTATTCATAAACATTTTTAACAGAAGATATGCTTAAATGTTCGTTTGGAGTATGAACTTCAAACATATCTGGTCCCATGGAAATCGCCTCGCAACCAGGCATTTTATCAAGTAATAAACCACATTCAAGACCTGCATGTATAGCAGTTATAACAGGTTTTTTACCAGTTAATTTTTCATAAACATCAACGCATAATTGTTCTAACTTAGAATCTTTTGCATATTCCCAAGCAGGATATCCATCAGTACTTTCAAAATTAGCACCAACACTATCTGCAAGTAATTTCATTTTATTATTTATATTTTCTCTTAAAGTTGCTACAGAACTTCTAACAGCACTTTCAAAAGATATTTTGCCTTCTGTAGTTTTAACTACGCCTAAATTAGTTGAACTTTCTACTAGCCCTTCTATATCCATACTCATTGATTGTATTCCATTTGGCATTAAATTAAGTAATAATATAGCTTTTGTTTTACAGTCATCATTAAGCACTTTATCAGCAGTAGCTTCTTTAACTATGATTTCAAGGCCAGAATCTGTGCTTTTAAATTCATGTTTTAATATTTTTTCTATTTCAGATATATTATTTTTTAATGTATCAACTTGATTTTTATCAATTGCTATTTTAGCTTCACATTCACGAGGTATGGCATTGTTTTTAGATCCTCCGTTAATTTCAACTAAATCATAATCAACATCAAGTAAATTTAATATTCTCCCCATTGTTACATTTGAATTTGCTCTTTGTTTGATTATATCAGCACCTGAATGTCCACCAAGTAATCCTTTCAATTCAATTAAAAGAACTTCTTTATTTTCATCTATAGGTTTATATGTAAGTGGTAGGGTAACATAAGATCTGTTTCCTCCAGCGCAACTTACTAATAAATAACCTTCTTCTTCAGAATCTAAATTTATAATATATTTACCATTTAATAGACCTCCATCTAATCCAGTGGCACCAGTCATACCAGATTCTTCGTTAGAAGTTATTAATACTTCTAAAGATGGATGAGATACATCATTTGAAGCAAGTATGGCTAAACTCATAGCTACAGCTATACCATTGTCAGCACCTAAAGTAGTACCATCTGCATAAATCATATCATCTACTATTTTAAGTTTGATAGGATCTTTTTCAAAATCATGTTTTACATCTTTATTTTTTTCACAAACCATATCCATATGACCTTGTAGTATTACACCAGGACAATTTTCATATCCTGCAGTAGCAGGCTTTTTAATTATTATATTAAGATGTTCATCTTGAATTACTTCTAAATTTAAATTTTTTGCAAAATTATATAAGTAATTACTGATTTGCTCTTCATTATAAGAACCTCTAGGTATTTGGGATATTTCTTCAAAATATTTAAATACTAATGATGGATTTAAATTATTTAATACAGTTGTCATAATAAATTCCCTTTCTTTTCAGTCGATTAAAATTAAAATTTAAGTTAATAATTTAAATAACTTAGATAGACTAAATAAAAACTACATTATATGTTAAAATATAATGTGCTAATGTATAATATTATTTAGCATATAAGTAGTATAATACATTTTTGTAAAAAAATAACTAAACAAAAGAAATAATATAATAAATTTACATAAAACGTTAATTAAAAGAGGAGGAAATATGGACAAAAAATCATTAAAAGTCTTAGAATACAATAAAATTATTGATTTATTATCAATAAAAGCCTCATCTTCACTAGGGTTAAAATATATTGAAGAATTAACTCCTTCACCAAATTACGAAGAAGTTAAAGATATGTTAGAAGAAACAAGTGAAGCTCAATCAATACTTGTAAAAAGAGGTCACGTAAATTTAGGTGGCATACAAGATGTATCTGATAGTGTAAAGAGAGCAGAAATCGGTGCAGTCTTAGATCCAGGAAGTTTATTAAAAATTAGTGGAAGTTTAAGAGCTGCGAGAAACTTAAAAAGAAGTTTATCTCCAGGAGATGAAGAAGACTTTAATTATCCAAGAATACAATCATTATCAAATGCTTTATATGTATATAGAGAAATTGAAGAAGAAATAGATAATGCAATAGTTAGTGAAGTGGAAATTGCAGATAGTGCCTCTCCAACTTTAAGAAGTATAAGAAGAGGTATATTACAAAAAAATCAGGCTATTAGAGCTAAATTAAATTCTATAATTTCATCTACTACTTATCAAAAATACTTACAAGATGCAATTATATCAGTAAGGGGAGATAGATTTGTTGTACCAGTAAAAGCAGAATATAGATCTCAAGTTTCAGGTATAATTCACGATCAATCTTCATCTGGGGCAACATTATTTATTGAACCTATGAGTATAGTTGAAATGAATAATGAGCTTAGAAAATTGAAACTAGATGAACAAGAAGAAATTGAAAGAATTTTATCAGAGCTTACAAAAATAGTAGGAGAAGTAGCATCAGATATTTTATCAAACCAAGTAATACTTGGGAAATTGGACTTTGCTTTTGCAAAAGGAAAATTATCATTGGCTATGAAAGCTATAGAGCCTATATTAAATGAAGAAAAACATATAAATATTAAAAATGGACGTCATCCACTATTAGATGTGAATAAGGTTGTACCAAATAATATTTATTTAGGAGAAGACTTTGATACTTTAGTTATAACAGGACCAAATACTGGTGGTAAAACAGTTACTATAAAAACTGTAGGATTATTTGCCCTTATGACTCAAAGTGGACTTCATATACCTGCAGATTACGGAAGTAGCATGTGTGTTTATGATAATGTATTTGCAGATATTGGTGATGAACAAAGTATAGAACAAAGTTTATCTACATTCTCATCTCATATGACTAAAATAGTAGGAATATTAAAGGAAGTAACATCAGATTCCTTAGTAATATTTGATGAGCTTGGTGCAGGGACAGACCCAGTAGAAGGAGCAGCTCTTGCTATAGCCATATTAGAAGATGTAAATATGGCAGGCGCAAAATGTATAGCAACTACTCACTACAGTGAACTTAAAAATTATGCTCTTACAAAGCCAAGGGTAGAAAACGCAGCAGTTGAGTTTGATGTAAATACATTAAGTCCAACTTATAAATTATTAATTGGAGTTCCAGGAAAATCAAATGCCTTTGAAATATCAAGAAAATTAGGACTTAAAGATTATATAATTGATAGAGCAAAAGAATTTATAAATACAGATAATATAGAACTGGAAGATGTTCTTCAAAATGTTGAAAAAAATAGAATAAAAGCTGAGCTAGAAAGAGCTGAAGCTGAACAACTTAAAAAAGAAATAGAATATATTAAAACAGAATATGATAGAAAACTAGAAAAATTAAATAATTCTAGAGAAAAATTGATGGAAAAAGCAAGAAGTGAAGCCTTTAGTATAACAAGACAAGCTAAAGATGAAGCAGACAATATCTTAAAAGAACTTAGAAGCATGGAGATGGAAATGGCTTCTAAGGAAAAAAATAAGAAAATAGAAGCTTTAAGAAAAGAATTAGCTGACTCTATGGGTAATCTTCAACCATCAGTAAAAAGTATGATAGTTCCTAAAGTTTCAAATAAAGAAATTAAGGACTTAAAACCAGGAGATGAAGTAAAAGTTATTACCCTAAATCAAGATGGTAGTGTAGTGTCAGTTGACAAAAAGAAAAAAGAAGCTGTGGTTCAAATGGGAATAATGAAAATGACTCTTCCATTTAAAGCATTACAAATTGCACCAAAAGAAAAGAAATCTACAGTAACTAAATCTACAAGAAAAATAATAAGTGCTAAATCAGGAAGTGTAAAAAGTGAAGTTGACTTAAGAGGAATGAATTTAGAAGAAGCTATAATAGAAGTAGATAAATACTTAGATGATGCTTGTGTGGCAGGTTTAGAGACGGTTACAATAATACACGGAGTTGGTACAGGAGTGCTTAAAAAAGGACTTCAAGATGTACTTAAGAAAAATAAACATGTTAAATCACAAAGACCTGGTCAATATGGCGAAGGTGGAATGGGAGTAACTATTGTTGAAATAAGATAATTATTTAAGGAGATGGGGAAATTGTTAATAGTATCTGCGTGCTTAGTTGGAGTGAATTGTAAATATGATGGAGGGAATAATGATAATAATAAAGTCAAAGAATTTTTAAAAGACAAAGAATATGTTATTATCTGCCCTGAACAACTGGGAGGATTAACTACACCAAGAAAGCCATCAGAAATAAATAATATAGGTGGACAAGAAGTACTAAAAGGAAATAGTAAAGTAATTAGCTGTGAAAATAAAGATGTAACAAAAAACTTTATTGAGGGAGCTAAAGAAAGTTTAAAAATTGCTAAGCTATTTAATTGCAAAAAAGCACTTCTAAAAGAAGGTAGCCCATCATGTGGATGTAATCAAATTTATGATGGAACTTTTAATAAAAACAAGATTCCAGGAATTGGAGTAACAGCAGCTTTATTTATTGAAAATAATATAGAAGTTTTTAGTGAAAAAGAGTTATAATATATATTTGGACCTATAACAATAGGAATAACTTGAAAAAAAGTAAAATTTAATTTAACATAGAAGAATAATGATATAGAGAGGAGAAAATAATGCAAGATTTTAAAGTAGCAATTGCTAACTGTCTTAAAGAAAAAATAGAAGAACTAACATTAGAAGAAATAATAGCACTAATAGAAGTGCCACCAAATAAAGAAATGGGGGATTATGCTTTTCCATGCTTTAAATTAGCTAAAGTATTTAGAAAATCTCCTAATATGATAGCTGCAGATTTAGCAGAATCAATAGAAGCTAAAGGTGAAATATCAAAAGTTATACCACTTGGTGGATATGTAAACTTCTTTGTAAATAAATCACAATTAGCTGAAAGTGTAATAAAAGATGTTTTAACTAAAAAAGAAAATTACGGACATAGCGATTTAGGACAAGATAAAGCTGTAGTAATAGATTTCTCATCTCCTAATATAGCTAAACCTTTCCATATAGGACATATAAGAACTACTGTTATAGGTAATGCTTTATATAAAATATATGATTCTCAAGGATACAATGTAGTTAGAGTAAATCACTTAGGTGATTATGGAACTCAATTTGGTAAACTTATAGTTGCTTTCAAACTTTGGGGTAATAAAGAAGCTGTAGAAGCTAATCCAATACCAGAGTTATTAAAACTATACATACAATTCCACGAAGAAGCTGAAAAAAAACCTGAAATGGAAGATGAAGCTAGAGCTTGGTTTACTAAATTAGAAAATGGTGATGAAGAAGCTAAAGCACTATGGCAATGGTTCAGAGATGAAAGTTTAAAAGAATTTGCTAGAGTTTATGATTTACTTGATATAGAATTTGATTCTTATGCAGGAGAATCTTTCTACTCTGACAAAATGGATGTTGTTATAGAAAAAATAAAAGAAAAAGGATTATTAAAACAATCTCAAGGAACAAATGTTGTTGACTTAGAAGAATATAATATGCCACCAGCATTAATAACTAAAAATGATGGTTCAACATTATATATGACTAGAGATTTAGCTGCTGCAATATACAGAAAAAATACTTATGATTTCGAAAAATGTATATATGTAGTTGGTTCTCAACAGTCTCTACATTTCCAACAATTATTTAAAGTATTAGAACTTATGGGATTTGAATGGGCAAAAGACTTAATTCACGTTCCATTTGGAATGGTTGCCCTAGAAGAAGGAACTATGTCTACTAGAAAAGGTAGAGTAGTATTCTTAGAGGATGTTTTAAAACAAGCCATAGAAAAAACAAGAGAAACTGTTCTTTCTAAAAACCCAAATGCTAAAAATGTAGATGAAATAGCTAAACAAGTTGGTGTTGGAGCAGTAGTATTCCAAGAATTATCAAATAGTAGAATAAAAGACTACACATTCTCATGGGAAAGAACTTTAAGTTTTGAAGGAGAAACAGGACCTTATGTTCAATATACTCATGCTAGATGTTGTGCAGTTTTAAGAAAAGCTAATGAAGAAGTATCTACAGATATAAATTATGAATTATTATCAGATGGTGATGCTGCAGAGGTACTAAAAGTTATAGGATCATTTAATAAATCAATAGTTTCAGCAATGAGAAGAAATGAGCCACATATAGTAACTAGATTTGTACTAGATTTAGCTCAAGCATTCAATAAATTCTATCATGATAATCCAATATTAGTGGAAGATGAAGAATTAAGAAAAGCAAGACTTGCTTTAGTTGCTGCAACTAGACAAACTCTTGAAAATGGACTTAATATATTAGGAATGCATGCACCTGAAAGAATGTAATAGAAATGGCAGCTTTTTAGCTGCTATTTTTATTTAATTATAGAAATAAACATAATTGAATACAAGTTGGTAATTTTGAGAAAAATACTAAGTAAAAGATTTATAAGGGAGTTAATTTATGAAAGAAAATTTAATAAGAAATTCTTATCTAAATTCTTTTAATATTAATGATAAGGGCTTACAATATTTAATCATCATAAATACTAAATGCTTAGTAGATGATAAAATTCAAAGATATGTATATATAGATAACAATAGACTTAAAGATGAATTAAGATATTATAATTTTTATGGAACAAGACCATCTTATGATGATATACTTAATATTCTACTACCTTTGATACTGGCAAATGTAAATATTCAAAAATCTGAAGATGAAGTAGTAAACCTAACACAAAAATATGTAAAATACTTTAAAAAAGAGGATAATTTATTTGAATATATATTAGGGGCAGTAATTTATAATGCATTGATTCATTATTTATTAGAAAATAAAAATATAGAATATGGTGATTTACTACAATTATTAAAGGAAAAAATCATAGGATTTTCCATTGAGTTAGAAAAACTAAATATGATAAAATTTCAAATGGCTAGAATTAATGCTATACAATTAATTGATAATTATATAGATTTGAAGATAGATGAATATGAAGATTCTAAAATAATAAAAAATTTACTAAATGTTTTATATGATATTTATATACAAGAAAGAAGTGTAAATAATTTAGGAACTTTGAGCATTAAAAAATCTATATTATCAATATTGGGAGAAGAAGCTAATTTAAATATAGACAATATAGATTTTCTTGAACAAATGTCTAATTACATAATAAAAATAAGAAAATATGCAATTAACAAAAAAACTTATAATTTAAATTCAGACCCAAGAAATTTAATTAAATATAATGAAGGTGATATTGTATCAGATGCTATCTTAAATAAGATACAAATTAATTCAAAAGAATTACAAGACAATATACTTCATATGAAAGTTAAATCAAAATCTGGAGAATATAATTTTAAATTTAGAAGAGCGTAAAACTTAACAGTTTTCTTCTAAATAATTAATAAATTCTTCTTCAGTAGTTTCAGTTAAGAAACATAATTCTTTTACTATATTGTTTTTTAGATTTATAAATTCTTCAAGTTTAGTATTCTCCCCAGTAAACTCAAGAGCTTTTATTAATAATAATAAATCCCTTTTTGATAAATCATTTATAGATACTTGATCGATAGATTCCATAATAAATACATCCTTTCTAAATTGTTGATTTTAGCATAATTTTGAAACATTTACCTTACTATATTATTTTAACTTAAAAACCATATAAATACATAGTATAAATTTAAAAGGGAGTGAAATATTTGAAAATATTATTGACTACGTTAAATTCTAAATTCATTCACACGAATTTAGCCATAAGATATTTAAGAGAAAGTGTAAAAGATTTAGTTAAAGTTGATGTTAGAGAATATACTATTAACAATCAATTAGACTATATTTTAAAAGATATATACAAACATGATTATGATGTTGTATTATTTTCCACATATATTTGGAATATTTACGACATAGTTAAGTTATGCGAAAACTTAAAAAAAGTTAAGCCAGAAATAAAAATAGGTTTAGGTGGGCCTGAAGTTACCTATGATAGTGAAAATGCTATGGAAAAATATGAATTTTTAGATTATATACTATGTGGCGAAGGTGAATTAGTATTTAGAAGTTTAGTTGAGCATTTCTTAGGAGAAAAAAATATAGAAGATGTTAAAGGCATTGTATATAGAAAAGATGGACAAATTATTGTTAATGAAGAAATGGAATTACTACAAAACTTAGATGAAATTCCAAGTCCTTATGAAAATTTAGATGTAAAAGAATATGAAAATAGAATCGTATATTATGAAACATCTAGAGGGTGTCCATTTAACTGCCAGTATTGTTTATCTTCAGCTATAAAAGGTCTTAGATATTTTAGTACTGATAGAGTAAAAAGAGATTTAAAAAATTTAATAGATGCAAGAGTATCACAAATTAAATTTATAGATAGAACTTTTAATGCAAATAAAAAATTTGCAAAAGAAATAATGGAATTCTTAATGGAAAATGATAATGGATATACAACGTATCATTTTGAAGTTACGGCCCATTTATTAGATGATGATATGCTAGACTTTTTGAAAAATTGTAAAGAAGGATTATTCCAATTTGAAATAGGTGTTCAAAGTACAAATCAAAAAACTTTAGATGCAGTTGGAAGAAGAGATGATTTTGAAAAATTATCATATGTAGTTAAAAAAATAAAATCATTTAGAAACATACATCAACATTTAGATTTAATAGCAGGACTTCCTTATGAAGGATATGAAAGATTTGAAAAGTCTTTCAATGATGTGTTTAATTTAGGGATTGAACAACTTCAGCTTGGTTTCTTAAAAATGATCAAGGGAACAGGTATGAGAAATTCTGCTAAACAGTACGGTTATAAATTTAAAGATTATGCGCCATATGAAATATTATTTAATGATTTTATTACATATGATGAAATATTAAAAATAAAAGATATAGAAGATATATTAGAAAGATATTACAACTCTAATAACTTCTCATTATCAGTAAAATATATAATCGAAAACTATTATAGTGAAAGTGCATTCAAATTCTTTGAAGAATTTGCAACTTATTTTGATGAAATGGGATATTTCCATCTTGCACAAGGTAAGAATCAGTTGTATAGTATATTACTAGACTTCTATAAAGAAAAAATCACAGAAAACTATGATTTATTTATGGAAATATTAAAATACGATTATGTTTCTTTAGGTAAAATTTCAAGTGTTCCTAATATATTTACAAAAGTAGAAGTAGATAATATTAAACCGAGAGTACATGAATTTTTACACGAAAGAGAAAATTTAGAGAAATATCTACCTAAACATGTAGATACGCCTACAAAATATATACTAAAATATGTTCATTTTGAACCATTTAAATACGACATATTAAAATTAAAACAAGATATTCATGCAAAATTGCAAGAAGAAGAGAACATAATATTATTTGTATATGACGACATAAAAGTATTTGAAAAATCTAGAACTTATAAAGTTGAATTAAAAGAACTTGTAAAATAGTTCGTAAGGAGGAACAATATGAAGTTTAGAATAGATAAATATTTACTATCTAAAACAGAAGAATTGGCATTTATAACAGTTAAAGAAGATGCAGAATTTAAATTAGAAGGTTATACACTACCTAAAGATGGACTGAATGTACCTATAAAAAATGAGGTATTAGTAAAAGGTATAAAAGAAAATACAGCACAAGACGGAATAAACTCTATGTCTATAGCTGATGCTATGATATACATAATAGGTATTGACCCACAGTTTAGATATAATGATGAATATAAAAAATTCTTA
>USRS01000035.1 GCA_900557165.1 uncultured Clostridium sp. | reverse complement strand
TGTTTGTATATCTGTTAATATAGACTTTATACTTGGCATCCTACAACCTCCTAAATATTAATATATCTCTATTATAATCTAAATTTATACATATGTCTGTTTTCAACACTAAATTAAAACATAGCCATATATTTAAATATCTAATTTTATAATTGTGTAAAGTATTGTTTAATAAAATAAGTAGGACCTGCTTGTGCACTTCCGCTTGTCTTATTTTCTATTATATTATTTAATTTAAAACCAATAGAATGCTTACCATTAGTTAACCTTATTTTCGGTGCACTATTAGAACCAAGATTTGAAACTAAATTTCTATTTGTACAAGTTGCTGTTAATGCTGAACTACTAGGAGTCCCCTTTGTTACAGTTGACCTAAAACCACCTGAACTTACAGTATGCTTGAATGTGAATTTGCATGAGCCAAGAGATGTTCCTGATGAATTATATAATCTTGCAGTTTGTGTCATACTTACGGGATTTTCAAATTCCCCCTTTATATTACTATTTTATTTTTATTAATTTAATATCTTCATCAATTGTTAAAATTGTATCTTTTTTCAAATTAACTTCTGAAGAATCCATTAAAGTAAACGTTGTTGTATTTATATTTCCATTCTCATCTTCTATTGTTGCATTAGGTTTTTCATTATCATTAGTATCCTTATTTAAATGTTCTACCTTGTATATTCCCTCAGGAATATCAACACCAATTTCAACTACTTTCGTTGCCTCTAATACATACTCTTCATTATTTGAACTACACCCTACTAAAAATAATGAAATAAATAAACTGAGCATTAATACTTTCTTTATATTACCCACCTCCTTAAGTTTAGAATATTATATTATAAATATTTCAATATGCATATAGTTTTAATATATATATATATATTAAAAAATCTCTACCTACAAAAAATATTCTAATCATTACTATAATTTCAGTATTTAATTTGAATAATAGGAAAAAGCCTAAATTTTGTAGATAAAAATACATGCGTAAGGGTTACATATGTTAATGATTATCATATAGACTTACCAGCTTAGTTGGTCTTTAGTTATTATCTCATCTTCAACTATAATCTTATCCAGACTCCAAATATTGATAATCTCTAGTTTTACATTATGATTCCTAGTAGGAAAAAATATTATAAAAGTAATATTAATAAGAAACAATGAATATTAGTAAATAAAAAATAAAAGGAGGACTCATGGCTAGAAAAAAATGTAAAAACAGTTGTAAAGGTATAGCAGATCAATATTTAACACTGGTTACTATATATGCAGCAATCATAAATCAACAATTTGATGACGCAGATGAATTAGAAGTTTTTGCAGATTTTTTAATAGCACTGGGAGAGCAGTTATCTTTTGCAGCATCTATTAGGGGGTTGTGTGAAGAAGGATTGGGAGAAGATTTTGAAGTGGATGTTGATGAAAGTACAATAACAAGTTTAGTAGATGGATTTCATAGAAATTATAAGAAAAATTATAAAAAGAAAAAATAAATAAAAAAAGTATCAACAATTGAAAATCTCAATCATTGATACTTTTATTTTATTTATTGTTGACTAAGAAGTAATTAACAAGCTTCTTTTGCAACTTCGTTATTTCTAGCTTTGTTTAATTTTTGCATACCTATAGAAGCTACTATTAATGATACATAGCAAATAACTATGAATACAAATATAGTAGACCATGCAAATGTGTATCCTAATTTATCAACTAATAAACCGAATACAGATGAACCTGCAGCAAATCCTACAGCGAAGAATATTTGTACTACACCTAATATTGAACCAAAGTCTTTTTGACCAAAGAATGATCCTGTTAACATAGAAGGTCCTATCATGTAAGCGAATACTGATAATCCTTTTAATGTAGCAAATAATATAGCAAGACCATGTATATTTTGAGCAAATATTAATGCTAAACAAGAAACTGCAGCTAATAAGAATGCAACTACAAGTCCTTTAGTAGTACCTAATTTATCGAATATTGCACCACCAACTAAGTTACCGAATAAAGAGAATAATGCAAATGTTGATCCTATAGTACCAACTAATTTAGGGCTTATTCCAACATATCCTTTTAAGTAAGCTGGGTATTGAACAGCTAAAGCAGATACATACATACCTAAGAAGAATAAACCAAAACCGAACATCCAGAAGAATTTAAGTTTAGTAGCTTCTTTGAAAGTGAATCCAGAATTAGCTGAATCAGTAGTAGTAGTAGTTTTTTCTTCTTGAGCGTTTTTAGCTCTTACTACTTCACTATCATCTTTAGGCATTCTTAACATGAATAATGATACTGGTATACCAACTATTAATGATAATGCACCGAATATCATGTAAGATTTACTTGCACCATTAGCAACAAGAGAATTTGAAACTAATTGTTGTAAGAATATATTACCAAGTCCACTACCTGCGAAAGCTAATCCCATAGCTTTACCTTTAGAAACTTCATCAAACCAGCTGTTTATTAATAGAGGTACCCCTATTGAAGATATAGCAGCAGTACCAACTTGTACAACAGCAGCAACTAAATAAAATTGCCATAATTGGTTACACATAGAGAATGCTAAGAATCCTCCACCTGAAAGTAAACATCCTAAAAGGTATATAACTTTTGTGTTTACTTTTTTAAACATAGTACCTATGAAAGGTGAGGCTATTGCAGATACGAAAGTACCTAATGTAAATATTAATGAGAATCCAGCAAGTGTGAATCCATTTTCTTCAACAACATAACTAACAAATTGAGGTTGGATGTTAGATGCTACACCAAATGGTATTGCTTGTATAAGCATACATGCAACAACAATTAACCAACCAGTTGAAAATTTCTTTTTGTTTATAGTATTACTCATTTTTAATTGTCTCCTTATTTACTCATGAAATATGAGTGAAATTTAGAAGTTATTATTACATATTATTAAATGTACCTTATAAAACTTCTATTATTATTTCTTATAATTTAAATTTTTCTTCATAGAAAATTTTAGATTAACTAAGAAATAAATTCGTTTTAAAAGTTAATTTAATAAATTCTTCAAGAAATTAAAAATGAAATGAATTTTTAATAGAATTATGTTGAAAATTATAAAACTAAATAAATATAAAAGTCAATAGTTATTTCGAAAAAAATAAAAAAATACACAAAAAAAGCAAAAAATAAAAAAGTTGACTATATATGTCCTATTTACATAGTATCATAGAGTTACGAATTAGAGATTTGGGATTTCTAAGAATATAAATATACAATTTAAATAGTTGATTTTGATATGTTATTTAAGAATTAATTAATAAATAATATTAATAGTATGTTTCAAGAAACATGTTATTAACAGTATTTAGGTTAGTTAGTGAAAATGAATTTGAATAATGAATAGAATTTAATATTTTACATTATGTAAGTAAGATAAAATGTTTAAATTTAAATTAGATAAATTATTACTTGCATCAAATGTCTGCATAGGTGAACCTACTACTGCTATTGCCATGTCCATAGCTTAAGGTTGGAATAGCTTAATTGTTCCTACTATGATAGCTGGTGTATGGGGATATGTTTTAGGAAATTACGCTGGAATAATAGTTGAAAATATACTTCAAGTTATATTATAAACTACAAAATAAAAGGATGAACTCACGCTGAGCTCATCCTTTTTATTATTTATCATTTTTAAAGTTTATTACTAATGTTGTTGCAAGTCCTCCCCAAAGTATACTTGCTCCAATTATCATAAATATTATGGATTGAGTTGTCATCTATACAACCTCCTTATCTTTAGCATCTAAAGTCTTATGCCATGGTCTTTTTGACATAATAATTGAACCTATTATAGCAATTGCTACAACTAACCATCCATATAGAGTTACAGAAGTTAAATCATAACCTCCATAAGTTTCATTAATCTCTTTTATTAAACTTTGAACTAAAGCTACTGTTAATAATGTTGGTGCTACGAATTTTATTATAAAGTCCCACCATTTTCCTATTTTGAAGTAAGATATAGCATTTGTATGCTCTCTTATTACTTTTGGTTTTATTATCCAACCAATTAATAATGTTTCTAATAGTCCAACTACAACTATTCCATAATTATTTATAAAGTTATCCATTATATCTAATATATATAACCCTGCATTAGTAGCAAACATAACACTTAATGCAAATCCTGCTATGGAAATCATTGTTACAATTCTTTTACGCTCCCAACCAGTTTTATCTATTACAGCTGCACTTATTGCTTCAAGTAATGATACTGCTGAAGTTATCCCTGCAAATACTAAACATAAGAAGAATAATACTCCTAGTATATTTCCCCATATCCCCATTATGCTAAATACATTCGGGAAAACTATAAATGCCAATCCTATACCACTTGTTACAACTTCATCTACACTTACTCCTTGAGCTGATGCCATTACACCTAATATGGCAAATACACCTATTGCACATAAAAACTCAAATCCACAATTGGCAAAAGCAGTCATAAATCCACTGTTGTTTATATCTGTTTTTTCAGGAAGATAACTTGAATAAGTAATCATTATTCCCAGTGCTATACTAAGAGAGAAAAATACTTGACCATAAGCTGATACCCACACTGTAGGGTCTTTTATACTATCCCAGTTTGGTGTAAATAATCTATTTAATCCTAAAGAAGCACCTTCTAATGTAACTGCTCTTAAAACAATTATAACCATTATAGCAAGTAAGCATGGTAATAATATTTTACTGTATTTTTCTATACCTGCTTTTATTCCTTTGTAACATATGTACCAGTTTGCAAGCCAAACTAAAGCTATTCCTATTAATATAGGCCATACTATTGCACCTAAACTAAGAGGTGATGCTGATAATTGTAAAAAGTCATTGTAGAAAAATCCGTTGGCATCACTTCCCCAACCTTTACTAAAACTTAAAATTAAATATTTAAGCGCCATGCTTAATATCATAGTATAATAACATAATATAAGTGCTGAATTTATTACTGGCCACCAACCTATCCATTCATATTTTTTACTAGCTCTCGCTATTGCTAAAGGTGCAGAACCTCTGTATTTATGCCCCATTCCGTATTCTAATATTAATAAAGGTATACCTGCTGTAAATATTGCAAAGAAGTAAGGTATTAAGAATGCTCCTCCTCCACTTGAATATACTACATATGGAAACCTCCATATATTTCCTAAGCCTACAGCAGAACCTACTGCTGCAAGTATAAAGCCTACCTTTGAGCCCCACTGCTCTCTGTTTTCTTCCATTTTAATTCCCCCCAATACTTAAGATTTGTAAAAATAATATAAATTAAAATAATTCCGTCTGACTTTTTAAAATTTTCAGACTTTTTGCGATTTATAACCTTATAATAACACCTGATTTTTATAAAGTCAACAAAATTTTCAGACTTTTCCCAATATTCGTTATGTAATATAAAAATTTACTCATAACAATTAAAAGTTGTAATCACAAATAAATCTTTGTAATTACAACTTTCTTAATTTGGTAAAAATTTAGTAATAATACTACTATTATTTAAAATAGAAGTATTATACATAAATAATACATCACTATTTTCTTTTACTTGAATAAACTTTTGAAAATAAACAGAATTTATATATCTTAAATCAACTAAAGTTATTTTTGAATATTCATTTACTAAAAGTGGTGCTAAAGAACTTCCAAAAGAATCTCTAAAAATATAAAGTTCATTATCACTTTTATTTGATGGATTTTCTATAGTTAAAAGAGGCTTTGCTCCTCCTAAGTAAACATCATAAGAATCTATATTTTTAAAATCCTTATCATTATATATTTTTATATAATCTCCTTTTTGATAATCATATACTCTGCATTTTTTTAAAATCTCATTGTTTAAATAAACAAGTTTGTCAGGTTTTATATCTGTAGCAGCTTGTCCATAATATGAACCATAAAATAATTCAAATTCTTTTTTATCATAAGTTAAATTTGAACTTTTATTATTCATAGACTTAAGTATCTTATCTGCAATTTTTTCTATTTTATCTTGTCTCCAATGAAGATCTGTTCTATAATAATCATTTATTTGTAAAGCATCTACAATATTTATATAATTCATATCAAAAGTATTTTTATTCATTATATCAATAAGTTTTTTGTAATCTAAATGTAGATAATTTTCTTTTTCAGCTACAAAATAATTTTTATCAGGAATTATAGTATAATAAGCATTACAATTTTTAAAATAAGTATTTTTTATTTTATTATATAAATTAGCACTATTTAAAATTGATTTTTCATTTAAGCCATATTCCATTTTATAAATACCATCATCTACTATATAAATATTATTATTATCTTTTTCTTTAAAAATTTTATTATTAACAAATGCTTTTACTTTTCTAAAATTTTCTCTTAAATAAAATTGATCTAAGAAATACTCTTCCATTTGTTCAAAATAATCACCATTTAAAATATCTTCTACCTTAAACTTTGGAAAAGTTGATAATTTACGTCTTTCTTCATAAGAAATTTCTTTATCAGGTGATAAAATATTAATTATCATCATAGCACCCAATATAAAAATAAAACTTACACTTATTATTCTATTTTTTATTTTAGTATCCATATTAATCTTCCTTTAAAATCTAAAATATAAAAATGGATTAAAAGAGCCATCTATTAAATATCCTGTTACAACAATTAATATAACTACATTAAATATAACATTCATTAATGACATAACTTTTTCGCCTTTTTTACTTTCATTTATTTTATCAATTATATTTTTTAATAAAGGTGTTGATGCTATTATGCTTATTATTAAAATAATTGAATAACTCTTCAAATAATAAATTGAAAAATCATTATATAAAATTAAGTTCTTAAAATTAAACATATTATAAAGACTGTTAAATAAATCTTTCATATTTTCATTATTAAAAATAACAAAACTTATAATAATAAAAAATTTTGCATAAATATGTTGAATTATAACAGGCAATTTGTTTAATAATTTTTGTAAAAATAAATTTTCAATTATAAGTAGCAAGGCAAAGTAAAGTCCCCATAATATAAAGTTCCAACTATCTCCATGCCAAAGACCTGTTAATGACCATACTACAAATAAGTTAAAGATCCATCTAAATTTACTTACTCTATTTCCACCGAGTGGAATATATAAATAATCTCTAAAAAATGTAGATAAAGAAATATGCCATCTTCTCCAAAATTCTTTTATACTTTTTGATATAAAAGGATAATTAAAGTTTTCTAAGAAATCAAACCCAAATATTCTTCCAAGACCAATTGCCATATCACTATATCCTGAAAAATCAAAATAAATCTGTAAAGTGAAAACTACGGCTACTATCCAATAAGATAAAATGCTTTTTTCATCACTTTTACTAATTATACTTACTAACAATCCAAGATTATTTGATAATATTACTTTTTTAGCAAGACCTATTATAAATCTATTTACACCATAAGCAAATTTCTCAAAAGAGTGCGTTCTATTTTGTAACTCATCTTCTATAGTTGTATACCTAACTATAGGCCCTGCTATAAGTTGTGGAAAAAGACATACGTATGTGGCAAAATTAGTGAAGCGTCTACATACTTTTGCCTTATTAGTATAAACATCTACCACATAACTTAATGTTTGAAAAGTATAAAAACTAATTCCTATTGGTAAAGTTAATCTAAGTAAATTTATATTTAAAGAAAAAATATAATTAATATTTTTTATTATAAAGTCTCCGTACTTAAATATAACTAAAATTCCTAAGTTTATACTTAACCCACTTACTAAAAATACTTTTGAATATTTTTTATCTCTGAATTTATCTATTAAAATACCATGAACATATGCACTAAATGCTGAAATTAACATGAGTATTGTGTACTTAGGTTCTCCATAAAAATAAAAGAATAAACTCGAGATTAATAAAATTATATTTCTATATTTATTTTTACATATAAAATATACAGTTAAAGTTATAGGTAAAAAATAATATAAAAAACTTATACTTGAAAATAACACTTTTAACCTCCAATTATATAATAATAGCCTGAAAAATATCTTTCAGGCTATTATTAGTGTTTCTATTTTGCTTCAGCTAAATTCATAAAAGCTTCTTTTATTGGAGTAGCGTCTTGTTTTTCACCCATTAAAAATAATATAGTATTATCTATACTTTCTACATCTACTTCATCTGCTTCAACACATACCCATTTTCTTGGATTTGCATTTTCTTTTATTTCTTTTTTAACAGCTTCCACATCAGCATTTTCATCTAATCTAACCAATACTAATTGATATGGAATTGCATTCATCATTGGCACCGAACATAAACCTTCTTTGAATTTAATGTCACTACTTCCTAGATATGATTCTACATTTGATTCATCTAATTTTACTTGTTCATAATCTTTAAAATAATCTTTAAGTTCATCATCTAAATCAGCTGTATCATAAATTTTTTCTAAGACTTTTGTTAAATCTTCTGATAAAACTGGATCCCTTTTTCCTTTATTAGAACTACATCCTACTGCTAAAACTAGCATCATTGTCACCATAAAAATAGCTATTAATTTTTTCATTTCTCAATTTCCTTTATACTTAACCGTTTTAAATTTAACATAAAATTATATTTTAGCTCAAGTTTAAAAAAGTTATATTAAATATTTTCTTTGCAATCAAATGTATAACAACATTTATTGTTTTATTTTTACATTATCTGCATAACAAACTCTTCATTATTGCACTACATTTTAAACTTCCACAATTCATATTTTTTATCTCCTTAGTAATATCTCTCTTATTATTTACTGAAGGTAAAATATAATTATTTAATTAATTTAACAATTTTAGTAATTCTTCAAAATAATTTACTTTAATATTTTCATAATATTTTTTAAGGTAGATACAATTAATTATAATCATATCTACTTTTTTTAATTCAGATTGCTATTTTTCTTCTAAATATTTATTAAATATAATTGTAGCCAACTCTTCTTTAGTTAATCTATCTAAATTTTCTATTTCATCTAAATCCATTTCTATTAAGAATTCTCCACATTCAACTTCTAAATATTTTTCATTAGAATCTTCTAAAATTCTCCACTCAGCTATATCAGCTGCCATATTAGCAATTCTTTCTTCTTTAGTCATTTTGCACCTCTTTTTATTATATACTATAGTAATTATATTTTGTCTTAATATAGATTATAATAATTATATCACAATAAATTATTTATATTATTTTAAAGTTCTAAATTCATATCCATTATCTTTAAAATATTTTATTATTGTTGGTAGTGCTTTTACTGTTTCTTCTTTTCCATAAGTATCATGCATTAACATAACTACCATTTCTTTTCCTTCAGCTGTTTTTATTGCATAATCAGCTAATTCCTTAGCTTTTTTCTTTTTACCTTCTGCATCTGCATTTAAAGCATTCCAGTCAATAGAAATTAATTTGTTTTCATCTAAATATTTATCTAATGGCTCCATACCTTTCCACGACATATATCCTCCTGGACATCTTAATACTCTTGTTGAGAAATTGTCACCAAGAACTGATTTTAGTAATTCTTCATTCTTTTTAAAATCTTCTTTAAAAGCATCTATATCTAAATAACGACCTGGATATAACTTATTACAATCATGACTATAACCGTGATTTGCTATAGCATGACCACTATTAAATTCTTGTTTTATTAATTCTTTAGCTTGTTCTCCACCATTTTCTATATTAGACCCTGTTAAGAAAAATGTTGCTTTTACATTGTTTTCATCTAATATTCTTAAAACTTCTGGCGTATTAGTTTTTGATGTTCCATCATCAAAAGTTAAAAATACTATTTTTTTACCATCATTTGAGTAATCATATTTTGCTAATTTATCAGCTACCTTTTTAGCATCATATGTATATTTTTCCCCCTCTTCATTAGTTCCCACATAATTTACTACTTTTTCTTCTTTTTTGTCTTCTTTTGCAATAGACGTATTATTTTTTAAATTATTTTTATCCATTATTTTTGCAAAAGATGTACCAGCTCCCCATATTACAACTCCACTAATACCTAAAGCTATTATTAGTTTTTTTAATTTGTCATTTTTCATTACAATCTCTCCTCTTACTTAAAAACTATTTCATAAAATTATAATAATTTATAAGAGTATAATTTCTGATAAAAACTTGTTTCAAAGTTGTAAAATCTTTTATTTTCGATATAAATTTTCAAAGAAAAAAGCAACTGGATTACTATTTCTTCCAGTTGCTTGAATAAATTATATTGTTTTTATTTCATATGTCAAAGTATATATTTTATTAGGGTTTAAAATATACTCACTATGAGGTAGTGCTTGCCAACTATCATCTCCACCTACTCCCATTTGTTTGTATATTACTCTTAAAACTATTGCATTCATTGGTTTTACTTTATAAGTATGATCTGCTACTTCTACATCTTCTGGATGATACTTAGATATATTAAACTCAAAAGTAGGACTACCAGATATCTTTATACCTTGTCCCTTTTCATTTTTTATTTCTAAATATCTTACATCAGTTTTGGCCCCATTTTCTTGTGGTTGTAGATAATTTACCATTTTATCAGTAACAGTATCTTCATATAAATTTATTTTAGCACTTTTATATTTATCCCAATAATTTTCTATTTCTCCCCTACCATAGTAAGTTATATCTTTAAATTCTTCTTTAAGTATAAACATGTCACTTATCGCAGGTATTTTAGCTAAGTCTCTATTAGGATTTAATACTTGTTGTATCTTTAATTTCGAGTTACCATCTAGAGAATATACATATGTTACAGCACTTTTATTATCTAGTTCTATATCTACTACTAAGTTAACTATATTTTGATAGTTTTCTAATTTGATATTTACTAAATTCATCTTTGGATTTCTCCAAGTAAGAGCATCTATTTCATTTTTAAATCCTCTATCATTATTTGTGCTTGCTCTCCAGAAATATGGTCTTGATTCTTCTTTTAATATATTATTATCATTTACAATATACTCACATAAAAGACCACTTTCCTTTGATACAGATACTTTTACTTTTTCAGTAGATAATTTTATATATTTTTCATCTTCATTTATATCAACTGTATTAATATTATCTTCTCTTTCTATTTTTAATAAATTTGGCTTTAATATAACCTGATGATGTTTTATTTCATGACCTTTAGGGGCATATAAAGTTTCATTCTTTTCTTTAACTGTAAATGTCACTATATATTCTTCATCTTTATATCTTTTTTGTACTACATCATATGATAATCTGTAAGTTTTACCAGGCTCTAAATCTATTGTCACAGATTTTTCATCTACAAACTGACCATTTTTTGTTGTAGTTATAAAAATATCATATCTATTTAAATTATTAAATAAGTAATCATTTTTTATTTCAACTAAACCATCTTCTATATCTTCAAATAATACATCTGCATACCAATATTTAATTTCATAGAATTTAGGTGTTACTTCTCCATTAGCAAATACTAGACCATTACCACTAAAGTCATAGTCATTTGGAAAATCTCCAAAATCTCCTCCATAAGCTAAATAACTTATTTCCCCTTCTTTTTTAAGAATTGCTTGATCTTTAAAGTCCCATACAAATCCACCTTGTAAAACATCATATTTTCTAAATAATTTGTAATATGCATCTAAATTTCCATTTGAGTTACCCATAGAATGAGTATATTCACACATTATATGAGGTTTTCTTGGATTATTTTTTGCATATTCTTCAATTTGCCAAGGTCTTGTATACATTTGACTTTCTATTTCAGATACATCTTCATACATTCTATGATGGAATATTCCTTCATAATGTACTACTCTAGTTTTATCATTATCTTTGAAAAATCTATACATTTTTCTGAAGTTTTCTCCACCAAAAGATTCATTTCCTAATGACCATATTATAATAGATGGATGATTTTTATCTCTTTCAAACATAGACTTACATCTTGATAATACAGCATTAGTCCATTCTGACTTACTTCCTGGAAGTGCATTTTCTTCTTCTATTTGACCATATTTCCATGTTCCATGAGTTTCTAAATTTACTTCATCTATTACATATAGTCCGTATTTATCACATAAATCATACATATATGGATTATTTGGATAATGAGAAGTTCTTAGAGCATTAACATTGAACTGTTTCATAATTTTTATATCTTTTTCCATTATATCTTTATTTATAGCTCTTCCCATTTCACAGTCAAATTCATGTCTATTTACACCATTAAATAATATACGTTTACCATTTATATACATTACATTTTCTTTTATTTCAAATCTTCTAAATCCTGTGTCACAACTTACATACTCAGTTATTTCACCATTTTCATTTTGTAAACTTATTATTACTTTATATAAATTAGGTTGTTCTGCACTCCATTTTCTAGGTTTATCAATTATAGTTTGGAAATGCAAATCACTTTCACCATCTACATTTAATTCCTTTTCATCAGAGTATATTATATTTTCTTCGTCATATAACTCTAATTTTACTTTCTGATTACCTTCGCCAACTACTTTTATTTTAGAACTAAAAGTACCATCTTTATAGTCATCTGTAAGATTTGAATCTATTCTATAATCTACTATATGAGTATGATTTTTTATTTCTAAATAAACATCTCTAAATATTCCACTTAATCTCCAAAAATCTTGATCTTCTAACCAACTAGCATCACACCATCTATAAACTTTTACAGCTACTTTATTTTCACCTTCTACTAAATATTCAGTTATATCAAATTCTGATGGAGAAAATGAATCCTTACTAAATCCTACTATTTCTCCATTTACATATAGATAAAAACATGACTCTACACCTTGGAAGTTGATTAATATTTTTTTGTTTAATTGGTCTTTACTTATATGAAAAAGTTTTACATAACATCCAGCTTCATTTATTTCAACAGGGGCAAAAGGTGGTTTTATATCTTCTCTACCTGTCCAAGGATATATAAGGTTTGTATATTGTGGTATGCCATATCCTTTTATCTGCCAGTTTGATGGTACATCTATTTCATCCCATGAATCATTATTATAGTTTATTTTATAAAAATCTTCTGGTATATTTTTTATATCTTTACAGAAGTTGAATTTCCACTTACCGTTTAAAGATATATATCTTGAAGAGTTTTCTTTTATTCCTTCCATAGCCTGTGATTTTGTTTCATAGCTTACAAAATCATTGTGAGGCTTATTCATATTTAAAGATACTATTTGTGGATTATTATTCCACTCAGGATATCCATTTTGCGGCTTTTCATATTTGAACTTCATAATTTTCTCCTTTTCCCCTATAAATATATTAGTTATTTATCATATATCTAAATAAATTTACTATACTTCACCACCTTGAAATCGTTTGCTTTAAGTATATAAATAATGTTTTTTGTCTTATATTTTGTCTCTTTTTTAGTAAATTTATATTCAAAAAAATAGTATCACCAAAAATATATCCTTGTCAATTTTTTCCTTAATATTATCTTTAAATTTAAATAATATTATAAATTAACATTTTTACACAAATTAATCTCTTGTGATAATTAAAATATATTTTATTATAAGCTACAAAAAAGGCACACTTTATAGTGTACCTTTTACTTTATAAGTTTTTGCCATATCTCATAGGGCATACTTTTCTACATTTATTACATTCAACTGTATCAAAACCTCTTTTAGTCTTGCCATAAGCATTATTTCTACAAAGTTTTTGAACTACTTTGCCCTCCTGTATTGCTCCCACAGGACAATTTTCAATACATTTATGACATTCTTTTATACAGATATTTTCACATAAGTCATCTGATTTCAATTCTAAATCAGTTAGGATTGCTCCTATTGTCAGTTCGTTTCCATACTTAGGATTTAGTAGTAAAGTGTTTTTTCCAAGGGCTCCAATTCCACATAATATTGCCGTATGTTTCATTGATATAAGCCCTTTTCCTTCAAGCTTATCTTCATCCCAATATTCATATGGATTGTCACAAGGCATAGGAAGTGAAAAGCAGTTGAATTTTTCTTCAATGATCTTTGCACCATCAAAAGCAATTTTATCAACTATTGAACAGCTAAAATAATTGAAATGACCATATATCAGTGATGATTTAAGTTTTGTAAGTCCCTTTGGTAGATTAACTCCAAAGGCAATAACAGACTTACACTCACTGTATATATCTGTTGGTGAAAATCCCTCTGGAACTTCCTTAAAACGTTCTACACTTGAAATTCCACAAACACTTGCCCCTAAATCAGTTATTATTTTTTTAATCTTCTCCTCCATACTATCCCCCAAAGTTTCTCCATGGATTGATTAATTAGTTTTTATCTAATTTTAAGATGTATTTTCTTAAAATTAATTTTAATTATAGTATATATTATATTTGTGCTATAAGTTTTTCAAATATCTTTTAGCTTGATTTTCATATATAGTATTACTTTTCATATCTATCTTATCTTCATAAGAACTTGTTATATTTAATTTAATACTAACTCTAGCATACTTACAAATATTTACATGTTTATTATTGTTTAAATATATATGCTTAAATTTTTTAATAATATCTTTTACTCCTAAATCTATCACTAAGATAGTTTTTAAATAGGCTATATATCTATTATTATGTTTTATCTCTCTATTATTAGATTTTATCTGAGCCTTTAAAACCTTTTTTTTATATATTATTTCTGATAATCCACTTTCTTTTACTTTATATATAATATCTAAAACATTTTCATCAAAATTGTGGAACATATCTTTTATTACAATTTTCCACATATTACATACTTTCATAAAGGTTAAATCATCATAGATATATTTTTCTAATTTTTCTATATTAATACCATTTATATTTTCATCTTTTAATTTATATATTATTTCTCCTGCTTTGATTTTTGCATATTTTTTTCTATTAAAAAATAATGGGAAAAATAATGGATATATAATTGTTTCTCTTAATACAACCTTCATAGTATAAATTAGTACATTTTTTTGTATATTATTACTAATAACTTTAGCAAACAAACCTACTAACAACCCTATAATTGAACTACATAATATTATAGGTAAAATATCACTTATATTCATAATCCTCCCCCCTTATATATATTATTAAATATATTCCTCTTTATCCCTTTTTTATTAATCACTTATTATTTTATTATAGTTATTTAATTGTCTTTTGTTTCAGCTAACTCAGCAATTACTAACTTTGCACCTAACCTTCTTTTAGTAGGACTATATATTTCTATACAAGATAGAAATATATAAATAGCTAAAATTTTTTGATACATATTTACACTAATTACTTTACTACTTTCCCTTAAATCATTACCTGTTAAATATATACATGTATTATTGTCTATATTCAAAACATCCATCCAAAGAAGAACACAAGATAATACATATACTGTAGATAGACCTATTCCGATTGCACCTACTATTTTATGAATTATAGATCCATAATTTTTATTATTTAATTTAGTTGCTGTATTAAATACCTCTATATAATCATAAAGCATTCCCAATGTAAATATAAATACAGACACTATAAATGCATTAACTCCTCCTTCAAGCGGTGTTGTTCTCCATATTATAATCCAAGATAAAAAAATATATATTATTCTAAATAATCTCATTAGTTATTAATTCACCTCTTCTTTTATCTCTATATACTTAATGTTATACATATATAAATAAAATCTCAACAATTTTACTTTATTTTAGCTTTTTCATTATATTTTTAAGAGTTTTATTATATTAAAATAAGAGTAAATATTTATTCTTATTTTAATATAATAAATGAGACCTCTACTATTTTAATAAAATAATAGAAATCTCATTTTTAAATATAACTTATTATGTTTTAATATACAGTCAATATCTATCTAAATATAACCTTACCATCAATATCCTTAACACTTTGACATCCAGTAAGTCTCATAGTAGCCTCAAGCTCATCTATGATTTTATTAACATACATCTCAACACCTTCTTTGCCACCACCAAAAGATGCAGTAACAAAAGGTCTTCCTATAAGTACACCATCAGCACCAAGACCTATCATCTTAAGCACATCTACACCACTTCTAACACCACCGTCAGCAAGTATAGTAACTTTACCTTTAACAGCCTCAGCTATGGCAGGAAGTACATCAGCAGCTCCTGGAGTACAATCTAATACTCTTCCACCGTGATTTGATACAACTATGGCATCAACACCTGCTTCAACAGCAAGCATAGCATCTTCCACAGTCATAATTCCTTTTACTATAAAAGGTAATTTAGTAGATGCTTTTAACTCTTTTAAAGCCTCCACATCTTTAGGTACAACTTTTTTACCATGCATAGATAAAGTAACAAGTCCGCAAGCATCCACATCAACACCTACAGCATAAGCTCCAGCTTCTTCAGCCAATTTTATCTTCTTTATTATATCGTGATTTTCCCAAGGTTTTATAAACACTATACCTTGACCATTATTTTCTTTTAATACATCTAAATTATCCATTAAAAATGAATCTACAGCAGTATCTCCAACCATTGGATAAATATCACTTTCTATACAACCTTCAACAACAGAAGTTATATAGTCTTTTTCACTTATCTTTCCACCCATATTTAGAGTTGTTCCAGTAACAGGAGCAGCAAATATAGGAGCTTTCATTTTCTTTCCAAATAACTCTACTGAAGTGTCAGGATTTAATACATTATGTATAACTCTCATATTTATTTTAACATTTTGTAAGCTTTTGAAGTTTTCAGTAAAAGCAGAACCAGTTCCTTTTCCTCCCATACCTGGAACTTCTCCAGAACAGGCCACACCGTTACATGCTTTACATACTTTGCAACTTCCATTTAAATTTTGTCTTGCTTCTTTTAACATTTCTTGATAGTTCATTTTGGACCCCCTATTTTCAAGATTTTTTATTATTATCACATATTATTACAAGATTATTATAATCTATAAAATATTCTTTAGGAAACTTTTTCTGTGAATTGGAGTTATGCCAAATTTTTCTATAGCTTCGTAATGTTCTTTTGTTCCATATCCTTTATTAGATTTAAATCCGTATTCCGGATATATTTTGTCATAATCGTACATCATTCTATCTCTAGTAACCTTTGCTAATATACTGGCAGCTGCTATGGAAATAGATTTAGAATCTCCTTTTATAATAGGATTTTGTTTTATATCCACGCCAGGGATAGTAACAGCATCCACTAATAAATAATCTGGTTGTTTTTTCATAGAATTTAAAGCCTTTTTCATAGCCATGTATGTGGCATTTAATATATTATAATCATCTATTTCTTCATTATCAACTATACCTATACCATAATCTAGAGCTTGTTTTTTTATTATATCAAATAATTCTTCTCTTTTACTTTCTTTTACCTTCTTAGAATCATCTATACCTTCTATTTTTGTATTGTAAGGTAAAACTACTACAGCAGCAACTACAGGCCCTGCCAGTGGACCTCTACCAACTTCATCTATTCCACCTATATATAAATAACCCTTTGAATAGGCTTCTTTTTCATATGTATTTATAAGTTCTAATCTTTGTTCTTCTTTTCTAATGGCATCTAATTTTTTTGCCAAAGAAACAGCCATTTTTTGTACTGATTTTCTTTCATCGCTTTTTAAAATATCTATATATTCTAAATATTGGTCTACTGATAAGTTGTCCACTATTTCTTTTATATCTTTTACACTTTTATTTTGCATTATTTTCTCCTTAGCTTTTTTCTTATTATTCTCTTATCCTTTATATTTTATCATATAATAAAAATACGTGGATACTTTTATCCACGTATTTTCATAAATCCATTCCCATATCCATTTTTACAAAAACTGCTTTTAATACAAGATTTACTTGATAAGATTGTCTCACTCCCGTTTTGCACCATATGGCAAAATGCTCACAATTATTTCCTGGGAGAAAAAATTTCCTCTCTCCTATTTTACTTCTAGCCCTCTTTACAGTTTCTTCTGGTGAATATATTTTAAACTTAACCTTATTTTTTATTTGATAGAGAAGATATAGAGCCTTAGCATCATCTGTTAAATTTCTATCTAAACCACTTGCCCTTATTCTTTCTACTGATTTTGATTTTTCTTTAGAAAATTTATATACATAATATTTATCAGAATTTCCCAGGAAATTTTGTATATCCGTTTCGTTTATAATCATTTTCCTCAAAAGAAAATCCTCATCTTTTCCTGTGTAGTGAATAACATGATTTTTATCTACAAATATGCCAAAGTGATTGTAAATTCCGTGATTAACACTTATTACGTCTCCATATTGAGGCTCAATCAATTTATCACCACCTAAATATATTTATGATTATATTTTATGAAAATCCTGTTATATTGTTGTATAATTATTTCTACTCTTCAAATCTGTAACCTACTTTAAATACGGTTTTGATATTATTTTTTAAATCTAGTTTTTCTCTTATGCGTTGAATATGAATGTCAACTGTTCTAGTTTCTCCTCCATATTCAAATCCCCACACTCTATCTAGTATTTGATCTCTAGATAAAGCTATATTTTTATTTTGTAACAATAATATTAATAATTCATATTCTTTTACTGTAAGATAGACTTCTTTGTCATTTAATTTAACACTTCTTTGATTTGTATCCACCTCAATATTTTTAAATTTAATAATATGACTGTTTTTATTGTATCTTCTAAGTACAACTTCAATTCGAGCTAATAATTCTATAGTTTCAAAGGGTTTTATTATATAATCATCAGCTCCAAGCCTTAAGCCCTTTACTCTATCCAAAACAGATTCTTTTGCTGTCACAAATATAACAGGTATGTTATGTTTTTTGATTTTTTCTATTAAGGAAAAACCATCTATTCCTGGTATCATAACATCTAGCAAAATTAAATCTACTTTTTGTTTTTCTAAAAAATTTTCAGCTACAATTCCATCTTCTGCTGTAAATACTTCATATCCTACCAGTTGTAGGTTTATGGATATCAAATCTCTAATGGGTGCTTCATCTTCTACTACTAATATTTTCATTAATAAATCTCCTTATGTGGATTTCTTTTATATCTAGTAATAAATTTACCATTATTATCAATATAAATCATAAATTTATCTTTGTCATCTTTTTTATTGGTAAATGTACAAATTTCGTAGTTATAATAATTTCCTTTAGATACATTTAAATCATATAAATCTAAATTAAATCCCAGGGCTTTTACAAGTTTATCTACAATTTGTAGTATTTCCTCTTTCTTTAGTGGCAAAGATGATTTTTGATTATTATCTACTTTATCAAGATCTTTATTAACATATATATCGTTTATTTCTTTATTTATAGTATTTATTTCAACACCACATGATAAATTAGGCCTAGACCAACTTATATTCCAATAGTAAGAATCTGCATTGCTGTCATTTCTATATAAGTTGACATACATTTTATTGTCATCACTATCTAAATCATTTCCCAATATATCCTCTATATAATATTTAGCTATTTTTATAGCTTCATCTCTGTTTATTAAATTACTGCTTTTCGATTGTTTTTCATCATAATTTTTTATGTCATTTTGACTGTATAACACATTTTCTTTATATGGATATTTTATATTAAAAAAGAAAAACATAACAATTGATAACAAGGCAAAAACTACAATAGTTATTTTAACTTTCATGTAAAAAATGTTCCTTATTAAAAATTAAAATAACTTCTGTTCCCACATTTAATTTACTTTTTATATCCAAAGAAATATTATACATGTTGCAAATTTCACTGCATATGGAAAGACCCAGTCCAATTCCATTGTTTTTTCTAGTTCTAGCCTTGTCTACCATATAAAATGGCTCTAATACTTTATCTAAATCCTCTTGTGGTATACCAATACCTTTATCTTTAATTTTTAATATATATTCATTATTTCCATAATACCCCTCTACATCTATCCATGATCCCACATTAGATGCCTTGATACTATTATCTATAATATTTGTAAGTAAAACTTCTAGTAATTCTTTATCTTGCACTAAATCTATATTTTCTATTTTTATATTTAATTTTATATTTTTTCTCTCCATTTTATAGATTAATATATTTTTTACATTATTTATAGCTTCTTTTAGTTCTACTTTTCCTAACTTTCTGTTTTCTTCTCTCATCAAAGTTAATTTTAGCAATGTCGAATTTAAAGTTTCTAGTCTTTTAGCTTCTGAATTAATATATTTAAGTGATTTAATTTTTATTTCTTCACTTACATTGCTTTTTAATAAAAGTTCTGAATAACCTATAATGGATGTAATAGGTGTTTTTATTTCGTGATTTAAACTATCTATAAATCTTTGTTTTGATTCATTTAAATATTTTAATTCTTCTATATTATTTTCAATAACGTCTATCATAAGATTAAAATTATGTTCTAATACTCCTATCTCATCATTTTTTTTACTTTCTACAGCCCTTATATTATATTCGCCTTTTGCAATATCTTTGGATACATTGCTTAATTTAACTAAAGGATTAGTTAATTTTTTTGATATTATATACATACCTGCAGATAAAATAATTAACATTATCAAATCTATAATCATGAAAAATTTATAATTATTACTTCTTTCTGTATAAACATATTGTATATCTTTTGATATTATCAATTTAAAATCTTTATTTTCTAAGCTGACAATAGAACTTACAAAGGCGTATTTTCTATTATTTATAGTTCTTATAATAAAAGATTTTTCATTTTCTTTTGCATTTAAAATTTCTGTTCTTTTTCCTGTAACTTTTTCTTTTAAATCAGATGATATTTTTTTATTTTCCATAGAATATAATTCTGTATTATATTGTTCTACATTGTTAACTGAGTAGCCATTTATGATAATGTCTACCCAGTTTTTCATATTGGATTCACTATTTACATCTATATCCATCAAGTAATCTGAGTTCAAATACATAACTGATTCTACATTTAAATATTTATACATTATAGATTTTATTGCTGTGTCTAAACTTTCACTATGAATTTTTTCTATTAATATTATTCCTCCACCACTAAATAATAGGAAAAATAATATCAAGGAATATAAAAATATTTTTTCCCAAAACTTCATATACTCACCAGTTATTCTTTAGTTTTAAATTTTATTATATATTATGCTAAAGTTCTAAATTCATATCCATTATCTTTAAA
>USRS01000034.1 GCA_900557165.1 uncultured Clostridium sp. | reverse complement strand
CCATGGCAGAAGCTATAATATTAATATTCCATAAATCTAAATTATCATTGATTTTATTTTTTACATCGCAATTACCGATTAAACCATATCCAAGTCTAATTCCAGGAGTTGAGAAAAATTTAGAAGTACCTCTAATCACAAATAAATTATCATGTTTATCTACAAGCGGAGTAGAAGAATAAATTTTTGTGTTTGTAAATTCCACATAAGTTTCATCTACCATAACAAAAGCTTTAGTATTATTTAAAATTACTTCCATTTCAAATTTAGAAAAAGTAAAACCTGTTGGATTGTTAGGATTACAAATTATAATTAAATCTGATTCATGTTCATTAATAAAATCAACTAATTCTATCGTATCTATTTTAAAATCATTATAGTCTCTAGAAAAATATTTTATTATTTCGCAATTATGTTTTTTTAATTCTCTTTCATATTCAGAATAAGCAGGAGAGATAAGAACTGCTTTTTTTGGTTTTATAGTGTTTATAAAAGAAGAAATAAGTTCTGTAGCACCACTTCCTAAAACTATATTATTTTCATTACACTTACAATAAGATGAGATGGATTTTTTTAAAGAACTATAATTAACATCAGGATAAACTGATACCATATTAATATTATTAATTACATATTCTTTAGCTAAAGAAGATGTTCCAAAAGGATTAATGTTAGAGCTAAAATCTAAAAATTCATCTTTAGAAAAACCATATTTTTTTGATAAATCGTATAAATTAGCACCATGATTTACACTCATAAATAGACCTCCTGTTTTTTATATATCACTATAGTATAATATAAATTTAATATATGTAGATAATAATAAAAATAAAAATAATATTGTACTAATACAATTTGTGTAAGAAAATTTTTGTTTAAAGATAAAAAACGAACAAAAACTATTGAATAGTTATTAATATATGTTATAATAGAAATGATTCATAACCAAGGGAGGAAATTATGTATAAATTAAATGGCGTTATGTACTCTGCAGAAGAGATTAAATCAAAAGTTAAGGAACTTGCAAAACAAATAGAAAAAGATTATGCAGGAGAAGAATTACTAGTTGTAGGGATTTTAAAAGGCGCTAGTGTTTTTTGTGCAGATTTAATAAGAGAAATAGATTTAGATGTAAGAATGGATTTTATGGTTGTTTCAAGTTATGGTAGTTCAACTGAGTCATCAGGAACAGTAAAAATCATAAAAGACTTAGACGTAGATATAGAAAATAAAAATGTATTAATAGTTGAAGATATTATAGATTCAGGTTTAACATTAAGTTCATTAGTGGCAGCTTTAAAAACTAGAAGACCAAAATCATTAAAGCTTTGTACATTATTAGATAAACCTCAAAGAAGAACGGCAAATATAGATGTAGATTATGTAGGATATGTTATAGAAGATAAATTTATAGTAGGATATGGTATAGATTATGATGAAAAATATAGAAATCTTCCATATATAGGTATTGTTGAAGATATATAAGAACATAATAAAAAGGAGTATAAGAATTATCTTATGCTCCTTTTTAACATTATAAAAAAATTATATAAATTATAAATATCATAAAAATTATATATTTATTATAAAAAATTATGTAAAATAGATATGGATGAGTATTTTATTGGAAGGTGGTAAACTATGGGATTTCAACTTGATATATTAATGTATTTACAGAGTATAAGAAATGAATTACTAACAGGAATATTTACATTTTTTACTATATGTACAGAAGTACCTGTAATAACTGTACTAACAGCTATGTTATATTGGTGTATAAATAAAAAAGCTGGTCAGAGAATATTATTTGCCCTAGCAGGAAGTTTAAATATAAATGTAGCCGTAAAAAACATTGTAAAAATGCCAAGGCCAATTGGAACAAAAGGTTTGATATCACTGAGAACACAAACAGCCACAGGATACTCTTTTCCAAGTGGTCATACACAAACAGCTACAACTTTTTGGACATCTATGATAACGCAATTTAAAAACATATGGATATATATAATAGGTATTTTAATGATTTTAGGAGCAGGAATATCTAGATTATATTTAGCAGTACACTGGCCAATGGATGTTATTGTAGGATGGATACTTGGAATTATACTGAGTATATTATTTATTAAATTATTTGACTATATAGATAATAGTAAAAATTATTACATACTAGTGATAATAATGTTAATATTTGGAGTTTGTACATATTTTGTAGGAGGAGAAGACTTTTATAAGTTATTTGGTCTTTACAGTGGATTTGCTTTAGGTTATATGGTGGAAGATACTTATATTAGCTTTAGTACAGAAAATAAACAAAGAAAAAATATATTTTCTAAGAGTACTTCAAAAATAGAAGGAACTAAAGGTAAAATACTTAGATTTATAATAGGAATAATATCATTATTAATAGTTTATTTAATATTTAAAAATATAGAAAATACTTTTATGATTGGCAAGAATGAAGAGATAATTAATATATTCAAATATTTAAAATATACAATTATAGTATTTTGGGGTGTAGCAATAGCACCAGCTTTATTTAAATTATTTAAACTAGCATAATGATTCCTAGATTAAGAGAGGATGATTATTTGAAAAAGGTAGTAGTAATAGGTGGGGGACCTGCAGGAATGATGGCAGCATCCACAGCAGCAGATAATGGTGCTGAGGTAATTCTTCTTGAAAAACAACATAGATTAGGAAGAAAACTTTTAATTACAGGCAAAGGAAGATGTAATATTACTAATGACTGTGAAGTAGAAGAATTAATAGAAAATGTTCCAACAAACGGGAAATTTTTATATAGTGCTTTTTATACTTTTACAAATTATGATGCTATAGTTATGTTTAATTCTTTAGGAGTTAAAACAAAAACAGAAAGAGGAAAAAGAGTATTTCCTGAAAGTGATAAAGCATTAGATGTAGTAAAAGCTTTAGAAAAGCAAGTTCTAAATAAAAATGTAAAAGTAATATTAAATGCAAAAGTAAATAAAATTGTCACTAAAGACAATAAAATAGAAAAAGTTATATATAATGGAAATGAAGTTATAAAATGTGATAGTGTTATACTGGCAACGGGAGGAATGAGTTATCCTCTTACTGGATCTACAGGAGATGGATATAAATTTGCTTCTTCAATGGGGCATACAATAATAAATCCAAAACCTTCTTTAATAGGAATAGAAGTACAAGAGGAATTTGTTAAAAATTTAGAAAAACTATCACTTAGAAACGTGGCTATTAAAGTATTAGATAGTAAAAATAAAAAAGTATATGATGATTTTGGAGAAATGGAATTTACTAAATACGGTTTAGATGGACCGATTATTAAATCTGCCAGCTGCAGAATGAAAGATACTAGTAAAGAAAATTACAAGATAGTGCTAGATTTAAAACCAGCATTAGATGAAGAAAAATTAGATAAAAGAATTATAAAAGATTTTACTAAATATACTAATAAAAACTTTGAAAATGCATTAGATGATTTACTTCCAAGAAAACTTATACCAATAATAATTGAATTAAGTGAAATACCAAAACATATGAAAGTAAATCAAATATCTAAACAACAAAGATTAAATCTTGTTCATTTACTAAAAAACATTACTTTTACAGTAAGACGATACAGACCAATAGAAGAGGCAATAATAACTTCTGGAGGAATTAAAGTAAGTGAAATAAACGCTAGTACAATGGAATCTAAAATAATCAAAAATCTTTTCTTTGCTGGAGAGATTATAGATGTAGATGCCTATACAGGTGGATTTAATCTTCAAATTGCTTACTCAACAGCTTATTTAGCAGGAATCAACTGTTAAAAAATTTGTCAAAAATTGCATACATGTTAAAACTCAATTGTAACATAATAGTATTAGAAACAAATATTAAAAAAGAAAAGAGGTAATAACATGGCAAGTAACAATAATAATACAAAGGCTGTTCCTGAAGCAAAAGCTGCATTAAATCAAATGAAACTAGAAATAGCTAGTGAACTTGGTATGTCAAATTATCAACAAGTTGACAAAGGTAACCTTACAGCTAGAGAAAATGGTTATGTAGGTGGATATATGACTAAAAAACTGGTTGAAATGGCTGAACAACAAATGGCAGGTAAAGGTCAACAATAATTAGAAAATAAAATATAATATATAGTTAAATAAGTAGGCAAGTTTAAATAGATAATATTCTTTAAACTTGCCTATATTTTTGTGAAAAATATTTAAAGATATCAAAAAAGAGGAATATTGACTATTAGTGGTAAATATAATATAATAAAAAATACTTTGATAAGGGAGTAGTTGGCACTAATATTTAGTGTAATAAAGTCAACATACTGATAGTTTAACTATCTGGCTTTGTTTTGAATAATGAGACTTATCTATAGCTTTGGCTATAGGTGGGTCTTTTTTTAATTGTAAGGAAATTATAAATTTTTATATCTGTGGATAGTTTATAATTTACAACTTATTAACTTGAGCAACGGACGAAGTCGTTGGCGACATGAAGGGTAGTGACCACGCAGTGGCTTAAGCGAAGTGAATTTTTTAGTTTAAATGGGAAAAATAATCAAAGTAAAATTAAATTTATGAATATGAAAGGAAGGAATAATATGAGTTTAATAGAGTTATTCATATTAGCAGTGGGACTTTCTATGGATGCTTTTGCAGTATCTATATGTAAAGGATTGTCACTTAGAACAGTTAGTTTAAAAGAATGTTCAAAGGTAGGTCTATATTTTGGTGGATTCCAAGCAGGTATGCCATTGATAGGATTTATTTTAGGAGTACAATTTAAGGACTATATAACTAGTATTGATCACTGGATAGCATTTATTTTATTAGGCGTTATAGGAATAAATATGATTAGAGAATCTTTTGCAAAAGATGATGATTTAGTTGACTTAGCTGAAACTGCAGTAGGTGAAGACGAAGTAAATCAACTAGGATTTAAAAATATGGTAATGTTAGCCATTGCAACAAGTATAGATGCCCTTGCAGTAGGTGTTACATTTGCATTTTTACAAGTTGATATTATACCAGCAGTATCATTTATAGGTATAGTAACTTTTGTTTTATCAGCAGTTGGAGTTAAAATAGGTAATGTTTTTGGAACAAAATATAAATCAAAAGCAGAAGCAGCCGGTGGTATAATATTAATACTAATAGGTCTTAAAATATTATTTGAACATTTAGGATTATTTCCATTTGTATAGAATATAAATAAAAATAAATGTCTTGGTTAAAATAACACTATATATAATATTAATCATACATAAGGAGTGTTTACTATGATAGCAGTAGATTTTGACAAAATTAAACAAGACTTTATTAATGCAGATGTGGATGAAAAAATAAAAATATACACTACCACAGAAGGTTTAAGTGTGGAACAATTTAGAGAATTATTAAGATATTATCCAATACAACATTTATCAAAGTTAGAAAAGGCTATGGGATAACTAAATTCCTTTATTTAAAAGGCACTACTAAAATTTAATTAGTAGTGCTTTTTTTTAACTAAGATTAGTTTTTTGTATGTAATTGTAAATTCGCTCATTTCCTAAATCGATATCTCCCGTTTCAATATATTTGATTATACTATCCATATCATTACTATTTAAGTATTGAATAGGGATAACTAAATCATATCCTTCGTCTTGAAGTATTTTTTTTAATTTTAGCTTTTGAGAAACATTAGGCGGTAATATTTTTTTCTTTTCTTTTTTTCTTTTGCGAGAAGTTGCTAGATTTTCATTTTGAATATGAATAAGAGTATTTATGTAATCTATATAAGAAGATTTAAAATCTTCTTCGTTTAATAAATCTTCACTTAGTAGATGATTAATATAATCATCACAAAGTATATTTTTAGCAAACTTATCTGCTGTTAACTTGCCGGTTACTATTCCCTTTTGGTATTTTCTCAAAATACTTTTAGTATGACTATAAATTTTGTTACGTGTTTCTAAGTCTAATTCTTTTATCTCCATAAGAGACCACTCCTATTATTAAAATAAGTTCTTATCTTTTATTGTTGCCCAATTTATAAATAGAATACTTTTTATCAGAAAATTTAAAAAATAAAAAGTTTTATTAATAAAAGTTTAGATAAAGTATAAAAAAAATAAAAATAACCAAGAATGTAAATAAAAGAGGTATTAATTTGGGGAAAGGAAGTGAAATTATGATAAATAGTATTATTAAGTTATTTTACTCAGAAGTTGTAAAAACTAAAATGAGCAATATGCCTCATAAGGATTATGAACTTAGAAATGGATGTAAAAAAATTAGAAATGTAACATTGAAAATAGATAGCTTTTTATTTAAAGGATTGAAGATAATTTTAGCTCTTTTCATACTTTATATTTCTTTTCATGTAAAAGTATTTCTTGGAATAGGTGTTTTATTAATAGAAATAATTTATTTAGTTTATAAGATAAGTTATGAAAAACAAGTTAAACAAGTTATAGAAAATGTAAAAAACAATATAGAAGTATCAGCAGATAACTTTATAAATGAAAATGGTAAAAAGGGAATTAATTTATTAATAACACTTTTAGTAATTAGCTTGTTGACAGGATTTAATTATTTTATAGGCATAAGTTTTATTATAGTTTTTATTTATACGGCAAAAAATATATATGAGAATTTTAAGCATTCACAATAATTCTATGAATAAATAATAATTTTAAATTGGGGTATACATAAAATGAATATACCCTTTTTTGATGCAATTTATAAATAAGGTAAGGTAATTTATCTATATAAATAAAAGAGAATATGTTACAATAAGTTTTATAATAAGGAAATCTTATAGGAGGAACGGGTATATTTATGAGCAATATAAGTAAGAAGATGAAAAACTTAGTGGAGATATCCTCTTTAGTTGCAGAATCTACTAACTTTTTTGATATAAAGGATAAAATAATTGAAAAAATGCTAGAAGTTGTTTTTCCAAGGAAAGCATGTGTAAATTTATTTTATAATAATGACTATAAACATGCTTACTTAGTGTGTTCAAATAGCTTGGAATATATAAGACAAACTTTTAAATCTAATGACAATAGAGGTGTAAAGTTTGATTTTTATAGGGATTATCCTGATTATATACATGAAGCTGTAGAAAATAAAAAAATAATTTATATTAAAAATGTATTTGAAGATGAAAGAGCAACAAAGGAGAGAAACTTAGCAAGTAAAGAACATTATGTGGGAAGAATTGTCTTTCCTTTAATCTACAATAAAAAAGTTGTTGGATTTATGACATGTTTCTTAACAGAAAAAGATATTTTACAAGATGAGGATATTGATTTTGTTTCATCTATAGCATCTTTAATTGCTTTATCCATAGAAATTACAGAAAAAAATAGTCAAAAGAATTTTGTTATAGATAAGCTTAGAAATTCATTAGAACTTATAAGCGAAGCTACTAGAAAACTTTATCAAAATAAAAATATAGATGAATTTTTAATTCATCTAAGTGATATAGCTAAAAAAATTACAAATAGTGAAGAATCTGCTATATTAATAGATAAAAACAATTGTGAAAATAAGCTATTTAAAACTTATTGTAAGTTAGAAGAAAGAAATTCTGATGTACAACAAACTATTGATTTACTTTTAGAGAAGAGTGTGGCGGGATTATATGAAAATGATAAAGAAGAAGCTAAAAAGATAAATAAAGATTTAAACAGCTATATATTTTATAGATTATGTCATGAATCTCAGAACATAGGTGTTATTTTATGTACCAATGGGAAAAAATATGAAGATGATGACTTAAATATATTAAGCATATTATCAAAACAAGTTACTGTTGCCGTACAATTATATGATTATAGTGAGCAAAATATAAAGCATAAATTAATTGCAAAGGAATTAAATATATTAAATAAGCAGCAAAAACTTATAATGAATGATAGTAAAATAAAATGCAATAAACAAAAGGAATTAGAGTTTTATCATAAACCAGCTACAGTTGTAGGTGGAGACTTTTATTATGCTCATAAAATAGATGAAAATAGAGTAGCCTTTATAATAGCAGATGTGATGGGCCACGGAATAGTAGCAAACTATATGGTGGCAATGATAAAGGGAACTTTTAAAACTTTATGTTATCAATATAAAGCTCCAGGAGAAATAGCTACACATCTAAATAAAATATTATATGATGAATTTGATAAAATGGGTGTATTTGCCACATCCCTAATAAGTGTATTTGACACAGAAAATAATATATTATCTGTATCAAATGCTGGTCATTACAGTCCTATAATTATTGATGATAATGGAGAAGTTGTTAAAAATTTAAATTGCAAAAAAGGCATACCAATAGGAGTATTACCGGAAGTAAAATACCATAGTAACACTTTTTCAATAGAAAACTTTCCAATGATATTTATGTTTACTGATGGGACTTTGGAAATAAAAAATCAAGAAAAAGAAGAGTATGGACTTGATAGACTTAAAGAATTTGTAAAAAATAATTACCAAAATAGTAGAGACAAAATAGTAGAAAGTTTAAAGAAAGAAACAGAAGAATTTTCAAATAGCGACAATTATGACGATGATATTTTAATACTTATGCTTAAAAATATTTAGGAGGAGTTATGGAAAAAAATAATCATATTATAATAATTAATGGAAGCCCTAGAAGAAGTAAAAACTGTAGTAAAATAATTGAAAATATAACTAAGAAACTAGATGAAAATAATATAGCCTATGAAGTTGAAAATATTTATAAAATGAATATAGATTATTGCACTGCCTGTGGTTATTGTGAAAGAACTGGAAAATGTGTAATAAAAGATGATATGACTCATTTATATAAGGATTTTGATAATTCACTGGGAACTATTGTGGTAAGTCCTATGTTTTTCCAAAGTATATCTACAAAGGTAAAAACAGTAGTAGATAGAACTCAGGCCTTTTATTCTAGTAAATATATATTAAAAAAACCTTCTATTGATACAAAGAAGGAACGTAGGGGTATGTTTATAGCCGTAGGAGGACAGCCTGAATATGAAAATCAATTTTTAGGTGGTCAAATAGTGATGGATTTATTCTTTAAAAGTATAAATACTAAGCTTATAGAAAATGTATATATGAGCAACAGTGATGAAGTACCTTATGATGAAAATGAGGAGTTTCAAAGGGAATTAAATGAATCGATAGACAACTACATGAAGGAAATAAAATCAATTTAAAGAGCTTTTTAGCTCTTTTTATTTATTACAAGAAAAATTTTGATATTTAAATTAAAGGGCTGTCTCAAAATAAAAGATAGTTCTACCTAAAACCTGAATGATATTTGGTCAAGTATAAAAGTTGAACTTGAATTTAAAAATCTATTTATCTATGGTACAAAAACTGAGGATTATATTAATAAATAGAAACTTTTAGATTTAGGATTTCATAAAAAATAAAATATATGGAAAAAAATAGAAAAATAGTTGAAATGCATCTGAAAACGTTTTATAATATAATTAATTGAAACGTGTAACTATTAAATTAGGCATGAGTTCTTGAGTGTTATTTTATTCTAAGGATTCATGCCTTTTTGCGTTAAAGTAAGGCAATCCTTATATTAATAAGGAGGAATATAGTGTTAAGTTTTTTAAAAAGAAATAAGAACTACAAAATACAAGCAGTGGTGGATGGTAGCAGTATTGATATTGAGAAAGTTAACGATTCTACGTTTTCACAAAAAATAATGGGGGATGGAATAGCAATTATTCCAGACAATGGTATAGTTGTAGCACCTTGTGATGGCAAAATAACAGTTCTGCCAGAATCAAAACATGCCTTTGGTATACTTTCTGATGACGGCGTAGAAGTATTAGTTCATATAGGTGTAGATACAGTAGATTTAAAGGGACAGGGATTTGAGAATAAAGTATCTCAAGGAAGTATTGTAAAACAAGGAGATCCAATAATAACTTTTGAAAGAGAGACATTAATTTCTCAAGGAATTGATTGTACAACAATGGTCATTATATTAAACCAAAGTGAATTCTCAGATATTAAATGCATGACAGGAGGAGCTGTTGTTGCAGGACAAAATACTGTTATTGAAGTTATCAAATAATAGAAAGGATTAATTCAATATGATAGCAGCAAAAATCTTTAATAATAATGCATTAGCTACTGTAACAGATGAGGGACAAGATGCTATTTTAATAGGACTTGGAATAGGTTTTAATAAACGTCCAGGAGATAAAGTTAATCAAGATAAAATTGAAAAAATTTACTATGTTCAAAACGATATGCAGACGAAATTTTTAGAAATGTTAAAGAATGTTAATTCAGATGTTATGGATGCATCTGAAAAAATTATTGGCCTTATACCTGGTAATGATGGCAAGTTTAGCAATAAAGGTATACTATCTTTAATTGAACATATCAGTTTTGCCATAGAGAGAGCAAAGAAAAATATTTTTTTACCAAATTTAATGCTTTCAGATATAAAGATTATGTATTCACAAGAATATGAGTTAGGTTTAAAAGCTTTAGATATTATAGAGAATATATGTAATATTCGTTTACCGGAAGATGAAGCTGGATACATAGCACTACATTTTGTAAATATGCAATCAAAAGATAACTTAGCTTATGATACTTTAAAATTTGTTAAAGGCAGTATGGACCTGATTAAAGAGTGTTATGGGATAGAGCTAGATGAATCAAATTTAAGTACAGTACGCTTTATGACTCATCTTAAGTTTCTTGCTCAAAGAATTTTTAAGAATGAAACGTTACAGGATGATAAAATGATTGAGATGTATTTTTACTTACTTAAAAATCATCCTAAAAATGAGGAGTATTTAGAAAAGTTAAATAAATATATTGAAAAAGAATTTAAATATACTTTAGATAAACCAGAAAAAGTTTATCTATTAGTACACTTAACAAAAATTTTATAGATTTAAATGGATTGTGACTGGTAATGCAGGCAAGACCCAGAAAGATAACATATTAACATATATGTCTTTTTAGGGTCTTTTTTTATATAAAATATTTAAATTTTAAAAGATATAAATTTAAAGTAGTGTCTTCTTCAAGTTAAAGAGTTCAAAAAGATAATAATTAATGTAATTGAAATTTTGAAGAATTTTAAAAATAAATTATAAGGGAGGATATGGTTTTGAAAGAGAAGTTACTTGGAGGATTAGAAACATTTGCAAAAGCGATGGTTCAACCATTAATGTATTTATCAAGCGCAGGTATATTAATGGTAATAGGTGTATTACTTACAAATAATATGCTAACAGGTATGATTCCATTTTTACAATGGGAGCCAATTAAAATATTTGGAAATTTAATTTATAACTGTGTAATGGTTATTATTAATAATCTTTCTGTTATATTTGCTATTGGTATACCAGCAGCATTAGCAAAAAAAGAAAAACATAAAGCAGCATTAATAGGGTTTATGAGTTACATAATGTACCTTACAGCATCTAATACGATACTGACTTCATTAAATCAACTTGCTGAGCCAAGTGAAATGTTAGGTTTAATAGGTACAGGACAAGCTAGTATTTTGGGAATTCAAGTTGTAGATACAAGTGTATTTGGTGGTATTATCTTGGGATGTATTACAGGGTATGTATTTAATCGTACTAGTGAGAAAAAGTTCAAAGGAGCTTTACAAATATATTCTGGAGCAAACTTTAGTTTTATATGTATGTTCTTTACAGCTATTTTATTTGGTGCAGTGATGAACTTCATATGGCCATTAGCTCAACAAGGGATATCATCAGTTGCAAATATAATTAAAAATACAGGAACATTTGGTTTATTCTTATATGGATTCTTAGAAAGAATATTAGTACCAACAGGTCTTCATCATTTAATATATACTCCATTCCAATTTTCGGATTTAGGTGGAGTACTTCAAGTTGGTTCAGATACAGTTGCAGGAGCTTATGCTATAGTTATGACTGAAATGAACTTACCAGTTGATCGTTTCTCAGATAGTATTTACTATATGGCAACTGGATTTACAAAGATGTTTGGTTATATAGGTATAGGATTAGCGTTTATTCATACAGCTTATAAGCAAAATAAGAAAAGAGTTAGAGCATCAATAATTCCATTAGTAGTTACAGCTGTATTAGCATCAGTAACAGAACCAATAGATTTCATGTTTGTATTCTGTGCTCCATTATTATTTGTTGTACATGCAGCAATATCTGGATTATTTATTGCCCTATTAAAAGTTTTCGATGTTACAGCATTTTGTGGAGGAAATCTATTAGCATCTATTTTAATGAATGTTACAGTAGGTGTAGAAAAAACTCACTGGCCTGTGATGATGTTATTAGGGCTTGTACAAATAGTTGTATACTTTGGAGTATTCAGCTTCTTAATTAAGAAATTTAATTATAAAACGCCAGGTCGTGAAGATGAGAATACTAGTGCTGATAAAGAGCCAAGAAAGCAAATTTACCTTAATAAGGATATAGCAAATATAATCAATGGATTAGGTGGAAAAGAAAATATTAATACAGTAGAAAATTGTATTACTAGATTACGTGTTAATGTTAAAGATGAAAGTAAAATTAATGAAGATATAATTAATTTAATGCCTAATAGTGGTATTGTGAGAAAAGGAAAAGATATACAAATAATCTTTGGACTTCATGTACCAGATGTTAGACGTGCAGTAGAAAGTTATTTAGAAGCATGTTAAATATGAATATTAACTATAAATAAATATTAAATAGGGGGAAAAAATTATGATTATTACTATTGTAGGTGGAGGAAGTACATTTACTCCAGGTATTGTTAAATCAATTGCACAAAGAGCAAAGGAGTTAGATCTTGATGAAATTCGTTTATTTGATATAGATAAAGAGCGTCAAGATAAGGTAGCAGTTGTTGTAGAATGGATATTAAGAGAAGATATTAAAACAGATGTTAAATTAACTGTAACTAATGATGAAAAAGAAGCTTATACAGATGCAACATTTATATTTGCACAAATGCGTGTAGGTAAATATGAAATGCGTGAGCAAGATGAGAAAATTCCATTAAAATATGGTTGTGTAGGTCAAGAAACTTGTGGTTGTGGAGGAATGGCATATGGATTACGTACAATAAATCCTATGATAAAAGTAATTGATGATGTAGAGAAATATGCTAAAAAAGATCACTGGATATTAAATTATTCTAATCCAGCTGCCATTGTTTCTGAGGCTTGTCGTAAGTTAAGACCAAATGCAAGAATTATAAATATATGTGATATGCCAATAGCTATTATAGACATGATAGCGGAGTCATTACATATAGAAGATGTACATAATATACGTTATGACTATTTTGGTTTAAATCACTTTGGATGGTTTACATCAATAGATTACAAGGGTAGAGACTTATTAGCAGAAATTAAAGAATATGTAAAAGAACATAAAATTTTATTACCAGAATCTTATATTGAAAGAATTAAGAAAGCTCAAAGTGTAGGAAATCGTCATGCTGTAAGTAGCTGGAATCATGTTTGGACATCAGTTTATACAATGTTAGAAAGTTTCCCAGAGTATTTACCAAATACTTATTTAACTTACTATCTTTTAAGTAAAGAAACTGTAGAACACACAGATCCAAACCGCACTCGTTCAAATGAGGTAATGGAAGGTCGTGAAAAAGATTTATTTGAAGGTGTAGCTCGATATTTAGAAACTGGTAAAATTGATGAAAAAACATTCTATGCAGGATCACATGGAGATTGGATTAGTGATTTAGCAGTTGCAATTAAAAATGATACACATGCACGTTTCTTAGTTATAACTGAGAACCGCGGAGCTATTCCAAACATGCCATATGATGCAATGGTAGAACTTCCAGCATACATAGGTAAGGATGGCCCAGAAGTAATTGCTAGAGGTCCAATACCTTTATTCCAACAAGGTTTAATGATGCAACAATTAAACTGTGAAAAATTAATAGTTGAAGCTTGTATAGAAAATAGCTATGAAAAAGCATTACAAGCCTTTACATTAAATAAAACAGTTCCAAGTATGAATGTGGCTAAACAAATATTAGATGACATGATAGAAGCTAATAAAGAATATTGGCCAGAATTAAGATAATATAAATACATTAAGAAAAGAGTTGTCTCAAAATGATTTTAAAATCATAAAAAAGAGACAACTCTTTTTTATATAAAAATATATAATTTATTTTATATACCTCTATTCAACTATTACTAATGTTACAATAATTAAAAATACTTAGCATTAATGGGGGAGTGAATATGGGGGAAAAAGCAGAAATAATTAATACATTTTGGGAAAATTTCTTGTTGAAAACAAATAGAGATAAAGATATTAAGTATATAGATTCCTTTCACTTTGAATTAACTGAAAGGTGGGCAAATGAACTGCTGAGATTAGTACTTATAGGACAAAAACAAGCAACATCTAGTAGTTTACTGGCCTATCAAATTGGAGGAGATAGAATTCCTCATAAGTATTGTAACAGATTGGGAAGGTATTCCTAAATGCGTAATAGAAACTACAAATGTAATGATTATTCCTTTTAAAGAGATTACTTTTGATATATGTAAACTTGAAGGAGAAGATGACAATTTAGAGTCCTGGAGGGAAGGACATATTAACTTCTTTTCTAGAGAAGGAAAGGAATTAGGATATACATTTACAGAAGATATGCCAGTTATATTTGAAAATTTCAAAATGGTATTTAGTGAGTAAAATTAGCAATTGTTATATAATGGGAATAATAGGAATGTTTTTAAAGTTATATTTTTATTTAATCATAATAATAAATTGGTATAATTATGATAGTATTAATTTTATAAAAATGAAGGGGGAATATATAATGATATTTAAGAAGAGGCATATTGGGGGAATAGTAATTATGATAGGATTAATAGCTTTAACAGGTATGGAAGTTAGTCGTCTTACTAAATCCGAAAATCATTTAGAATATACTGATGAGAAAGATAAAGTATATGAAGTCAAGAAAAATAATGATGGACAAACTTACGGAAGTGAATTATCTAGTAAAGAATATGACGATGGACCAGACTTAATATCTGTAGAGATGAAGAATGGTGAGACGGGATATGTTTATAGAGATGAGTTTTATGATAATGCAAATCAGCCTAATAATCCAAAGGAGGCAGTAGAATACACGAAGACTGTAGAAAAAAATATTAAAAAATATGGCTATTATAAATCAATTCCTGTCTATAAAGAGGATGGAAAAACAGAAATAGGCACATTTGAAATTGGAGGAAATTAAGAATATAATTCACAATTTTAATATAATGCGAACTTGTAAGTAGGAGCATCCATCAACTCCTAATTTTTTATTATAAAAATAGTTTATAAAATCAACACTAATTTAAAACATAGCCTTAAATTAAAACAAAAAAATGTTGTTAAAAATATATAATTCAATACAATTTAATTATATATGTCTTTTTTTAGTTTATTTTGATAAACTAAAATAAAACAAAAACTATTATAAGGAGAAAAAACATGCTTAGATATTTAACAAGTGGAGAATCTCACGGACAAAGTTTAATAACTATAATTGATGGTATTCCTTCGAATATAGAGCTTAATATAGATGAAATTAATGAAGAATTAAAAAAACGCCAAGGTGGATATGGCCGTGGTGGAAGAATGAAAATTGAAAAAGATAAAATAAATATAATTGGTGGAATTAGAGGTAAAAAAACAATTGGTTCACCTATTTCATTTGAAATAAAAAATAAGGATTTTGAAAATTGGGTAAACTTTATGTCTCCTATGGATGAAATAGATAGAGAGAGTAGAATTGTTGAAAATGTTAGACCAGGACATGCTGATTTAGTTGGTTGTTTAAAATATGATTTTGATGATGCAAGAAATGTATTAGAAAGATCATCGGCAAGGGAAACTGCTTCAAGAGTTGCAGTGGGCGCAATTTGTAAGCAAGTTCTTAAAAATTTTGATATAGAATTTGTATCACATGTTGTTCAAATTGGAAATGTAAAAGACGACAAAGTTTATGAATTTGATTATATAAAGAATAATGTGGATAATAGCCAAATAAGATGCGTTAATAAAGATTTAGAAGAAAAAATAAAAAACAAAATAGATGTAGCCAAAAAAGAAGGAGATACTTTAGGAGGGATAATAGAAGTTCGAGTTAAAAATGTTATTCCAGGTCTAGGTTCTTATACACATTTTGATAAAAAAATAGATGGTAATTTAGCCATGCATTTAATGGGAACTCAAGCCATAAAAGGTGTAGAGATTGGTTTAGGATTTGATGTAGCTTCATTACCAGGTTCAAAAGTTATGGATGAAATTACATACGAAGAAAATGATGGAATAAAAAGAAAAACTAATAATTTAGGTGGTATAGAAGGTGGAATGACAACGGGAGAAGAGATAATAATTAGATGTGTTATGAAGCCAATACCAACTTTATATAAACCTTTAGACACAATAAATGTAAATACTTTGGAAAAATATAAAGCTAGTGTAGAACGTTCTGACTCTTGTGCAGTGCCAGCATGTTCTATAGTATGTGAAAATGTGGTAGCATTTGTAATTTGCAAGTTTTTCCTAGAAAAATTTTCAGGAGATTGTCTAGAAGACATAAAAAACAACTACAACTCTTATGTTAAAAGGTTAGGTGATAGAGGATGGAAAAAATAATCAATAATACTTGTAAAATATATATTGATGAAGGATACAGAAATCTTCAAAAGAGTTTATGTGAAGCTTGTAATGTTGACTCAGTTGAAAAGTTAAATGAAATATATGACGCTTATTTTATTATTTGTGATTATAACACATATAATTATCAATTAAAGGAAATGATAAAGCACCTTAAAGGAAAGTTTATTTATGAATATATAGTAAATCCAGGAGAAGAATCGAAATCACTGGAAGATTACCAAAAAATAATGGAGTACTGTATAAAAGTAAATCTTAGTAGGAAATCTTTAATAATTGCTTTAGGTGGAGGCGTTGTTGGAGATTTAGCTGGTTTTGTGGCAGCCACATATATGAGAGGAATAGATGTTGTACAAGTTCCCACATCTTTACTAGCACAAGTGGATTCTTCCATTGGAGGAAAAACAGGTATAAATCTAGGTAATAGTAAAAATATAATAGGTGCTTTTCATCAACCTAAAATCACCTATATGAATGTAGAAGCTTTAAAAACTTTACCAGAAGAAGAGTATATAAGTGGTATTGGTGAAGTTATCAAATATGCTTTTATAGAAGAAAATGCTTGTGAAGAAAAAGTAAACTTTTTAGAGTTTTTAATAGATAATTATGAAGATATTCTTGATAGAAAAACAACAGTTTTATTAAAAATGGTAAAAATTTGTGCAAAGATAAAAGCAGACGTGGTTGATAAAGATGAAAAAGAGGGTGGACTTAGAAAAATATTAAATCTTGGTCATACATTTGCTCATGGAATAGAAAAACTATGTCATATAAGTCATGGAAAAGCAGTAGTTATAGGAATGAATATGGCATTTAAATTGTCACTGGAAAATAATCTAATAGAAGAAGAATATTACAAACAATTTTTAAACTTATGTGAAAAATTCAACTTACCTACAACATTTGACTATGACAATATTAGTGAAATATTCAATATAATGAAAAATGATAAGAAAAATAGTTTCTTTAAAATAAACTTAGTGCTTCCTGTTGATAATGGAAGGGTGAAGGTATTTGATAATATAAAAGAAGAACTTATTTTAAAAGTAATAAAGGAGTGTAATAATGCTTAAAGGAAGTTTTGAATTAATAGGAGATAAATCCATATCTCATAGAGCAATTATGTTTTCATCCATATCACAAGGAAAAAACAAAATTAGCAATTTTTTAATGGGACAAGACTGTTTATCTACTGTAAATTGCTTCAGAAAAATGGGTGTTAATATAGAGATAAATAACAATGAAGTTTATGTTACAGGAAAGGGACTAAGAGGATTAAAAACTAATGATAATATAGATAATTTACTTTTGGATGTTGGAAACTCAGGAACAACTATTAGACTTATGATGGGTATACTTGCAGGACAAAATTTTAAGACGACTATCATAGGAGATGAATCTATAGGAAGAAGACCGATGAAAAGAGTTACAGATCCGCTTAGACAAATGGGAGCAATAATTACTGGTAAAGATGATGCCAATTTAACACCTATAACAATTGAAGGTGGAAAATTAACACATATTGACTACCATATGCCAGTATCATCAGCTCAAGTAAAATCAGCCTTAATTTTAGCTAGTTTATATGGAGATGATACAAGCTTTATTCATGAAAAAGTAAAAAGTAGAAACCATACTGAAATAATGCTTAAATCTTTTGGAGCAGATATACAAGTAAATAATCTGGATATAAAAATAAATCCAGTCGAGGAATTGTTTAATAGAGATATTTATGTACCAGGAGATATTTCCTCAGCAGCATTTATAATTGTTGGGGCATTGATTTGTGAAGGCTCAGAAGTATTAATAAAAAATGTTGGTTTAAATGAGACAAGAGTGGGAATTATAGAAGTAATCAAGAAAATGAATGGAAAAATTGAAATAGTAGATGAGCGCAAAATTTGTGGTGAAAAAGTTGGCGATATACTAGTAAGTTACAGTCCTAATTTGATTGGAACTACCATAGATAAAGATTTAATTCCAAAATTAATTGATGAAATACCGATAATTGCTATATTAGCAACTAGAGCAGAAGGAAACACTATTATAAAAGATGCAGCAGAATTAAAAGTTAAAGAAAGTAATAGAATAAAATCAGTAGTTGATAATTTAAAATTACTAGGAGCAAATGTTGAAGAATTAGAAGATGGAATGATAATAAAAGGCAAATCATCTTTAAGTGGAGGAACAATAAAAACTTTTAATGACCATAGAATTGCTATGTCATTTTCCATTGCAAATTTAATTAGCAATCAAAGTATTATTTTAGATAATGATAAATGTATTGATATTTCATTCCCTGGATATTTTAATTTATTAAAGAAATTATCAAAATAATCATTATAGTTTGATTTTATATAGAAATTTATGTATAATTGAATTGCAGATAAATAATTAGAAATAATTATATAAAATAAAAATTTGGGAGGTTATATTTATGAAATTACCTATAGCATTATCAAATAAACATATACACTTAAGTCAAGCAGACTTAGAAGCTTTATTCGGAGAAGGATACGAATTAACTCACAAAAAAGATTTATCTCAACCAGGACAATTCGCTTGCGAAGAAATGGTAGAAGTAGTAGGACCTAAAGGATCAACTAAAATGAGAGTTTTAGGACCAGTTAGACCAGAATCTCAAGTAGAAGTTTCTTTAGCAGATGCTAGAGGATTAGGAATAGCAGTTCCAGTTAGACAATCAGGAGATGTTGAAGGAACTCCAGGATGTAAATTAGTAGGACCTAAAGGTGAAGTAGAAATGTCAAGAGGAGTTATAGTAGCTGCTAGACATATACACATGAGCTTAGAAGACGCTGAAAAATTTGGTGTTAAAGATAAAGATATAGTATCTGTTCAAACTCAAGGTGAAAGAGCATTATTATTCAACAATGTTTTAGTTAGAGCTAATGCTGCTTTCGCATTAGAAATGCACGTTGACTTAGAAGAAGGAAATGCTGCTGGTGTTAAAAATGGAGACTTAGTAGAATTAGTTAAATAAATTTATATTAATAAAAAAGGTATGTGCCATGCACATACCCTTTTTATTATTTATTTTTTGAATATAATATCCCAAAATTATACATTTCTTTTAGCATGGGAACAATATTCTCGCCTAATTCACTTAAACCATACTCCACTTTAGGAGGAAATACAGGATAAACTTTTCTATAAATTAATCCATCTTCTTCTAAACTTCTAAGTTGATTAGTTAACATTTTTTGAGTAACATTTGGCAACTTCTTTTTTAAGTCAGTAAATCTTAATGACCCACCACATAAATACCAGATGATTAAAATTTTCCACTTACCTGAAATTAATTTATGTACTAAAATCATGGGGCAAGTATCAAATTTTTTGCAGTCTTTCCTATTATGACAAGAGTCATGAAAGTTAGGAAGAGTATTCATTTTTTTGCACCTCTAATGTATATAATTTTTTATGTCACAAAAAAATTATATCATTTATTAAAATAAAAAAAAACATAAAATACTGTAAAAGTCTATATTAGTATATTTTAGGTAACTACAATAGTATCTTTTTTGACACTATGTATAAAAATAGTGCCTTATTGATAAATATTTTGATTGGGAATAATATATTAATATAAGAATTAAGAAATATATATTATTAGTTGATTGTTATAAAATTAGAAATATACATCGTTACTATTTAAGGAAAAATAATATTTTTATAGAAATATATTTATGAAAATAAAGGAAGCTATTCTTTAAAAAAGGATTTAGTTGTGCTAACATATTATTGAAAGTATATTTCTTGACAAAATTTTACCTTATAAATAGAATGGTACATATTTATAAGGTTTATAGGAAATATTACATAATATAAAAGTAACTAAAAAACTTGTATTACTAGCCATACTTTAATATATACATATATTGAAATGATAATCACAATTAGAACATACTAGTATTAAAGTATGAAATGTAATAGGATTTCCTTTAGATGCAAATACTAGTGAAGTTAAACTTTTAAAATTAATTATATATATCATTTAAATCAATTTGTTTTAAAAGTAAAGCTAAAGGGTATTAATATTATGTATTATTAAAAAAAAATTTATAAAATAAAAAACTTTTATATTTGAATTAAAAAAAATGTCACAATTATAAAGGACTTTCAGTTATTTTGAAGAATTATTTTACACTGAAAGTATTTTGTAAGTAGACAAGTACTTATGACTCTAATAAAATTAATAGTTTTATACAAATACAAACTGTATAGTATTTAGGGTAAAATTAAGGAGGAAACATAAAATGGCTAAATTTATGAAAACAGTTGATGGAAATACAGCTGCTGCTCATGTTGCTTATGCATTTACAGAAGTTGCCGCTATATATCCAATAACACCATCTTCAACTATGGCTGAATTAGTTGATGAATGGTCATCTCAAGGAAGAAAAAATGTATTTGGACAAAAGGTAAAAGTTGTTGAAATGCAATCTGAAGCAGGTGCTGCTGGTGCATTTCATGGTTCTTTACAAGCAGGAGCTTTAACTTCTACATTTACAGCTTCTCAAGGTTTATTATTAATGATACCTAACATGTATAAATGTGCTGGTGAATTATTACCAGGAGTATTCCATGTTACTGCTCGTGCATTAGCTGCTCAAGCATTATCAATATTTGGTGATCACCAAGACGTTATGGCTGCAAGACAAACAGGTGTTGTAATGTTAGCTTCTGGATCAGTTCAAGAAGTTGCAGATATAGCTCCAGTTGCCCATATGTCAGCAATTGAAGGTTCTCTACCATTTTTACATTTCTTTGATGGATTTAGAACTTCACATGAAATTCAAAAAGTTGAATTAATGGAAAATGAAGATTATGAAAAATTATTAGATAAAGAAGCTGTTCAAGCATTTAGAGATAAAGCATTATCTCCAAATCACCCAGTAACTAGAGGTACAGCTCAAAACCCAGATATATACTTCCAAACAAGAGAAGTTTCTAATAAATACTATGAAGACATAGTTGGAATAGTAGAAAAAAATATGGCAAAAATGAGTGAAATAACAGGAAGAAAACATAGCTTATTTGATTACTATGGAGCACAAGATGCTAAACATGTAGTTGTTGCTATGGGTTCTGTTACAGAAGCTTTAGAAGA
>USRS01000033.1 GCA_900557165.1 uncultured Clostridium sp. | reverse complement strand
GGTGTTGGAATTATAATGTTATCTATGGTTTTAACTTCAGTCAATTTACCACTAGAAGGAATAGGATTAATTATGGGTGTTGAAAGAATTATAGACATGTTTAGAACAACAGTCAATGTAATGGGAGATAATATTTGTACATTGATTGTTGCTAATAGTGAAAATGACTTTGATAAAGAGAAGTATTATAGTGGAGAAAAAGAAGAAGTAGTCGCGTAATATTTTGTGGTATATTTTTCTTCATTTTAAATAAATTATTAATTAATAGGAATATTCATGCATATTCCTATTTTTTTGTGCAAATTTATATATAAGAGTTATATAAATTTTAAAAAATTATTAATAATGCATTAAATATAAAAAAATGCAAAAATTAAAAAAAATTAAAATTTTTTAGTAAAGGAGTAAGTTATGAGATTAACACCAAAAGAAACTGAAAAATTAATGTTACATTGTGCAGGAGAATTGGCCAAAGATAGAAAAAATAGAGGCATTAAATTAAACTTTCCTGAATCAATAGCATTAATTACATCAGAATTATTAGAATTAGCTAGAGAAGGTAAATCTGTTCCAGATCTTATGAATTTAGGAACAAAAATTCTTACAAAAGAGGATGTTATGGAAGGTGTAGGAGAAGTTCTACATGAAGTTCAAATTGAAGCAACTTTTCCAGATGGAACAAAATTAGTAACAGTTCATAATCCAATACAATAAAAAGGAGTGAAATTTATGGTACCAGGAGAAATGACACCAGGAAGAGAAGAGATAATCATAAATGAAGGTAGAAATACATGTACACTTAAAGTTACAAATACAGGAGATAGAGCCATACAAGTAGGTTCTCATTTTCATTTCTTTGAAGTAAATAAAGCTTTAAAATTTGATAGAGAAAAAGCTTATGGAACTCATCTAGATATAGCATCAGGAACATCTGTTAGATTTGAACCAGGTGAAGAAAAAGAAGTAGATTTAGTTATGGTAGGCGGAACTGAAAGAATATTTGGATTTAATGGATTAACAGAAGCACAAATTAATGAAGATACATTATTACCCTCATTAGAAAATGCAAAGTTAAGAAAATTTATATAATAAAGTAGGTGAATTTTATGAGTAAAAAAATAGATGCAAGCAAATATATAGCAATGTATGGTCCAACTGTGGGTGATAAAGTTAGATTAGCTGATACAAACTTATTTGTAGAAGTTGAAAAAGACTATACATATTATGGTGATGAATGTAAATTTGGTGGAGGTAAATCACTTCGTGATGGTATGGGTCAATCTGCTAATTGTACTAGCAAAGATGGAGCGCTAGACTTAGTAATAACAAATGCTTTAATAATAGATTATTGGGGAATTGTTAAAGCAGATATAGGTATAAAAGATGGAATGATAGTTGGTATTGGTAAAGCGGGAAATCCAGATATTATGGACGGTGTAGACCCTCATATGGTAGTTGGAGCCCCAACAGATGCACTATCAGCAGAAGGTGCAATAGTTACAGCTGGTGGTATAGATACACATATTCACTATATATGTCCACAACAAGTAGACACAGCATTGTATAGTGGTGTAACTACAATGTTTGGTGGAGGGACAGGACCAGTAGATGGAACTAATGCTACTACTTGTACACCAGGACCATGGAATATGGAAATGATGCTTAGAGCAGCAGATGAATATCCAATAAATATGGGATTCTATGGTAAAGGAAATTGCTCATCAAAAGAACCTCTTATAGAACAAATAAAAGCAGGTGCTGCAGGATTAAAAATACATGAAGACTGGGGAGCAACTCCAAAAGCTATAGACAATTGTATGGAAGTAGCAGATGAATACGATGTTCAAGTTGGTATCCATACAGATACATTAAACGAAGGTGGATATATAGAAGATACTATGCATGCCATAGGAGGAAGAACTATACATACCTTCCATACAGAAGGTGCAGGTGGAGGACATGCTCCAGACATAATCAAAGCAACTGCATTTAGAAATGTACTTCCAGCATCTACAAACCCAACTATGCCGTTTACAGTAAATACAATAGATGAACATCTTGATATGGTTATGGTTTGTCACCACTTAAGTAAAAAAATAGAAGAAGATGTTGCTTTTGCTGACTCAAGAATAAGACCAGAAACAATAGCAGCAGAAGATATACTTCATGATATGGGGGTATTTAGTATAATGAGTTCTGACTCTCAAGCGATGGGTAGAGTTGGTGAAGTTATAACTCGTACTTGGCAAACAGCTCATAAAATGAAAGAACAAAGAGGTAAACTACCAGAAGATTGTGAAGATAATGACAACTTTAGAGTTAAAAGATATGTATCTAAGTATACAATTAATCCAGCTATAGCACAAGGTATATCAGATTATGTAGGATCTGTAGAAGTTGGTAAATTTGCAGATTTAGTAATATGGAATAATGCATACTTTGGGATTAAACCAGAGTTAATAATAAAAGGTGGTTTAGTAACAGCAGCTAAAATGGGTGATATAAATGCTTCTATACCAACTCCAGAACCGGTTATTTATAGACCAATGTTTGGAGCACATGGTCAAGCAAGATATGATACATGTTTAACTTTTGTATCAAATGTTGCCTTTGAAGAGAATATTCAAGAAAAATACGAATTACAAAAAACTGTATGTCCAGTTAGTAATTGCAGAAATATAACTAAAAAAGATATGATACTAAACGATGCAACACCATTAATTACAGTTAATCCAGAAACATATGAAGTTAGAGTTAATGGAGAATTATTAGAATGTAAACCAGCTAAAGAGTTACCATTAGCACAAAGATATAATTTATTCTAAAGGTGGGATATAAATGCTAGGCATTGTTTTATTATATGTAGGTATAGTACTAATAAATAATGGGATAGCAAGACTTACAAAGATAGATGCAAAATCTGCAGCAGTAATGAATATATTTACTGGGGCACTATCAGTAACTTTAAATATATTAGCAATAGCTCGTGGTGAATTTTCTTTAGACACAAATACATCTTTATCTGATTTTTATTCAGCAGGTACAGGACTACTATTTGGCTTTACTTATTTATTTGTAGCTATAAATTCTATATTTGACTTAGATCAAAGACCTTACGGCTGGTATAGTTTATTTGTTGCCATAAACTCATTCCCAGCAGCATATATAAGTTATGCGATTGAAGGAGACTGGAGAATGTCTATTATATGGTTACTTTGGGGTATACTATGGTTAACAGGATTTATAGAAACTGTACTAAAGAAAGATTTAGGAAAATTTGTTGGCTATTTAGCTATATTTGAAGGAATAGTTACAGCATGGGTGCCAGGATTCTTATTATTAAGAAATTTATGGTGATAGATAGGTGATAATATGTTAGTTGAAAAAGTAATCGGAAATTTAAATGATGACCAATTTAAAAATAAAAACGTGGATTATGTAGATATTGAATGGCATGAAGCATTTAAAAAACTTCATAAAAAAACAAGTAAAAATGGAGTAGATGTAGGAATAAAATTAGATAATTATATCTTGACAGAAGGTCTTCATCAGGGAGATATATTAAATGTTGATGGAGATAATGTAATTGCTGTAAATATTCCACCAGATGATGCTTTAGTCATAACAGTTCATGATGAACATCTAATTCCAAAGGTTTGCTATGAAATAGGTAATAGACATGCAACGTTATTTAGTGGAAATAATCATAATGAATTTATAACTATATATAGCGAGCCTATGAAAGAAATGTTAGAAAAAATAGGAGTACATGTATCAAAGGAAAAAATTAAATTTGATTTTAGTAAAAGTATATCATCTTCAATAAATTCTCATCATCATTAAATTTAATTTGAAAGGAATAACTATATGTATAACTGTGTAGACAAGAATATATTTATATTATTTCAAATAAATGATGCATTGTTTCCCATAGGAGCATATAGTCATTCCTATGGTTTAGAAACATATATTCAAAAAAACTTAGTTAGAGATGTGGATAGTGCTTATGAATACTTAAAAAGTAATTTAATGAGTAACTTTTTATATAGTGAGTTATTATCTATATATTTGGCTTATGAATATGCTTCAAGAAATAATACAAAAGGAATAATTAAAATAGACAATATATTAAATAATAGTAAATCTTCTAGAGAAGTTAGGATAGCTAGCCAAAAGTTAGGCTCAAGATTTATAAAAACCTTAATAAATACGGATGTAAAATATAAAAATAATAACTTTATAAATTATGTGAAAAGTAGTGAAAATTCACTACCAACACATACAGTAGCGTATGGAGTATTTTGTCAATCAATAGGAATCCCAAAAGATAAAGCTATTGAAGGCTTTTTATATTCATACACGTCACAAACAATTACAAATTGTGTTAAAACAATACCGTTAAGTCAAACAGATGGACAAAGATTACTTTATAAATCTTATGAAATATTTGAAGAAATTTTAAATATACTACCTAAGCTTACAATAGATGATTTATGTTTATCAACACCTGGATTTGACATAAGATCTATGCAACATGAAACATTATATTCTAGATTGTATATGTCTTAAAAAGGAGGGATTATTATATCATATGTAAAAATAGGAGTGGCAGGACCTGTTGGTTCAGGAAAAACTGCCCTAATAGAAGCTTTAGTAAGATTAATGTCAAAGGATTATAGCATAGGTGTAATTACAAATGATATTTACACTAAAGAAGATGCAGAATTCCTACATAAAAATTCTGTTCTTCCCATGGAAAGAATAGTAGGAGTGGAAACAGGAGGTTGCCCACATACAGCGATTAGAGAAGATGCATCTATGAATTTAGAAGCAGTTGACGAGTTATCAAAAAAATTTCCAGACCTTGATATAATATTTATTGAAAGTGGAGGAGACAATTTATCAGCTACTTTTTCTCCAGAATTATCAGATGCAACTATATTTGTAATTGATGTGGCAGAAGGAGATAAAATACCTAGAAAAGGTGGTCCAGGAATAACTAGATCAGATTTATTAGTAATAAATAAAATAGATTTAGCACCATATGTGGGAGCAGATCTTTCTGTTATGGAAAGAGATTCTAAAAAAATGAGAAATGATAAAAAATTTATATTTACTAATATAAGAAGTTTAGAGGGTGTTGATAAGATAGTAAAATGGATAAAAGAAGATATTTTATTAGAAGGATTAAAGTCAAATGAGTAATAGATATGCAGAAATTTCAAAGTTAAGACTTGTTACAAGACATAAGGACAATAAAACCATATTAGATGATGTTTATTTTACTTCTCCATTTAAAATAACACATCCCTTCTACATAAATAATAATTTTATAAAAGTTATATTAATGTCATCTTCAGCAGGGACTCTAGAAGGAGATTTTCAAGAATATGAAATCTCCCTAGGTGATAATACTAATATGGAGTTAACTTCTCAATCCTTTGAAAAAATATTTACAATGCTAGATGATGAAGCATTTAGAGAATGTAATATTTATATAGGAAGTAATAGCTTATTAAGATATAATTTACTTCCAACTATACCATACAAGGACTCTGCGTTTAATAGTAAAACGAAAATAAAACTTAAAGATAATACATCGAGATTAATTTATACAGATATAATCAATTGTGGTAGAGTTGCTCGAGGTGAAAAATTTGAATACAAATATTATAAATCTTATATTGAAATAGAAAGTAAACAAGATGAAAAAATTATTTACTTAGATAATACTATGTATAAACCAGAAGAAACTAATATGAATAATTTTGGAATGTTTGAAGGCTATACTCATTTTGCCAATATAATTATAGTAAATATAAATGACTATGAAGAAAAGCTTGACGAAATTAGAAAAATAATAAATGAAAGCCAATTGGATGGAGGAGCATCATTAACTCAAAATAATGATATTAGTATAAAAGTTTTTGCATACAATTCAGACAAATTAATAAATCTAAGTAATAAAATAAGTGATTTAATTATTAAAGAAATTTAATATATGAAAATGTCCCATATTTGGGACATTTTTATATGTATTTATCTTTATAATAAGGAGGGAATACCTTATTAAAAAATTAGACAAAAGAAAAAAAATATCATTAGCTAGTATATCAATATTTTTAATAATTACGGTTATTTTAGGATTTTTACTGGGAAATAAAATAATAGCAATAGTAAAAAATCCTCAAGAATTTAGAGAGTGGGTAAATGATTTAGGCATATTGGGTAAATTCATTATGATTGGTATATCTGCTTTTCAAATTATTGTGGCAGTTATGCCGGGAGAGCCCATTGAAATTGCCTCAGGATATGCTTTTGGCTGGTTACTTGGTGCTATTTTATGTTTATTGGGTTCAATCCTTGGACAAACTATAGTATTTTTAGTGACTAAAAAATATGGATTAGATTTTGTAGAAATTTTTATATCAGAAGAAAAGCTAAAAAAGATAAAATTTTTAGAAGATAAGGATAAAATTTATCTCAGTATATTCTTTATATTTTTAATTCCAGGAACTCCTAAAGATGTAATTTCCTATGCTGCAGGTATTACATCCATAAAGCTTATCCCTTTTTTATTAATATCCACAGTGGCTAGGATACCATCAATAGTATCTTCAACTATAGGAGGAAGTTATCTTGGAACTAAAAATTATAAAATGGCTATTATAATTTTAGTAGTAACCTTAATAATTAGCTTAATATTGTTTTTAATTTATAAAAATCATGAAAAAAGACGAAATTATCATTAGAAATTTCGTCTTTTTGTTTTTTAAAGTTTATTTGGCTTAGGATAATTTTCACCTTTAGTATCAACTTTTATAGATTCTATTATAACATCTTCAGATGGTCTATCTCCAGGTAAAGTTTCAGTATTTTCTATATTATGAACAATATCCATACCCTTTATAACTTTACCAAAAGAAGCATATGATCCATCTAAATGAGGTGAATCTTTAGTCATTATAAAGAATTGACTACCGCCACTGTTTTTACTCTGACTTCTAGCCATAGATAAAACACCTTCTGTATGTTTTAAATCATTTTTAAATTTATTTTTTGTAAATTCACCTCTAATACGATAACCAGGTCCGCCCATACCGCTACCCTCAGGATCTCCACCTTGAATCATAAAGTTTTTGATAACTCTATGGAAAGTTAAATTATCATAAAATCCACTATTAGCTAGAGATATAAAATTATTTACTGTGTTTGGTGCTATATGAGGATAAAGTTCAGCCTCTATAGTTCCATAATTTTTTACGACTATAGTAGCTATAGGAAGTTCTTTTGGAGGCGTTCTAACTTCATCATTAATTTCATTTGATGAACATCCTACAAGAGCCATTGCGCCTGCTAAAAAACTTGCTAAAACCCCTTTTTTTCTTTTTGTTGTCATCTTTAATCACCTTCTAAAATAAATATAATAAACATATTATACCATAAATATAAATTAAAAGTTTTAATAAGAAAATTATATATTTTTATGTATATTTGTAAAAATAATACATGAATATACAATCTTTAACTGGGTAAATTAATTATAAAGAAAGATAAATTTAATCAAGACTCATTAGCTCAGCCGGTAGAGCACCTGACTTTTAATCAGGGTGTCCCGAGTTCGAGTCTCGGATGGGTCACCAGAAAAAGATGTATTAATTTTAGTACATCTTTTTCTTTTTGTTAGTAATTAAATTTTCATATTGTAAAGTACTATTTTAATAAAAGGATTTCATAAAAAATAGGTAAATATATTTATTGACCTATAAATTCTTATCTGATATTATTTATAAGATTGAAAGAATAGATGCAGACATTACAGATGTGATGGGTGCATTTTTTAATTTAAAAATAAATATAGGAGATGTAATTATATGACTAATGATATGACAAAGGGAAATCCCTTGAAAATTTTTATATTTTTTACGATACCCTTATTAATAGGAAATATATTTCAACAGTTATATAGTATGGTAGATACTATTATAGTTGGGAGATTTGTAGGTGTTAATGCATTGGCTGCAGTAGGTGCAACGGGTTCTATGTTTTTTTTAGTAAATGGAATGATACAAGGGCTTACAAGTGGATTTGCTGTATTAGTAGCTCAAAAATTTGGAGCAAAAGAGGAAATTAGCTTAAAAAAAGCAGTGGCAAGCAATATTAATTTGACTATAATATCGACAATAGTAATAACAATTGTAGCTTTAATAGTAAAAACACCACTTCTTAAAGCTATGAATACGCCAGATAATATATTTAAAGATGCTAATACTTATATAACAATAATTTTTGTAGGAATAATAACACAAGCTCTTTATAATATGTCTGCTGGAATACTTAGAGCTTTAGGTGATAGTAAAACACCACTATATTTTTTAATAGTTTCATCAGTAATAAATGTTATTTTAGATTTAGTATTTATAATTAATTTTAAAATGGGTGTAGCAGGAGCTGCATATGCTACAAATATAGCTCAAGGATGTTCAGCAATTTTATGTTTAATTTATAGCTATAAGAAATTTAATGTATTGAGATTGAAAAAAGAAAACTTTAAGGTTGAATCAAGTTATTACAATAAACATTTAAAGGTAGGAATACCAATGGGATTACAATTTTCAATAACAGCCATAGGTATAATAATTGTACAAAGTGCCATAAATGTTTTTGGTTCGACTGTAATAGCATCTTATACAGCTTCATCAAAAGTTCTTCAATTAGTAATGCAACCTTCCATATCTTTTGGAGTGACAATAGCAAACTATGCAGGTCAAAATTTAGGTGCAGGAAAATTTGATAGAATTAAAAGTGGAATGAGTATAATGAATTTAGTTTCCATAGTAACAAGTTTAATAGCTGGAGCAGTACTTATATTCTTTGGAAAATACTTTGTAACACTGTTTATAGAAAATCCGACTGCAGAGATATATGATTATGCTCAACAAGTATTTAATTATTCAGCTGCATTTTTCATACCACTTGGATTTATATTTGTCTATAGAAATGTATTACAAGGTATGGGAGATTCATTTATACCTATGATGGCAGGTGTTTTCGAGCTTATAGCAAGGGCTATAGTTGCATTTACATTGCCAAAAGTTATTGGGTTTACAGGAATTTGTTTATCAGATCCACTAGCTTGGATAGCAGCATCAGTACCACTTATGTTAACTTATTATAGAAAAATGAAGAAAATTGAAATAGAAAATCAAGAAAAAGGTATGGCTTTATAAGCCATACCTTTTAGCTTGAGCAACGGACGAAGTCGTTGGCGACATGAACGAAGTGAATTTTATTAAAAATTATTTAGTTTTAATTGATTTTATAGGACTATAAGAGCCATAAATTTTTTTATTATTTACAGTTTTATAAGTTCTAATTTTATAATAGTAAGTTTTTTTCTTGCTTAATTTTTTATTTATATAATTCAAATTACTAGTAGTTGTAATTTTAGAATAAGTACCATTTTTGCTAGTTGATCTGTAAATTTCATATCCACTGATATTAGAAACTTTAGGCCAAGTAAGTTTTACGATGTTGTGTGTAACATTTGAAATTTTGAAATTTGTAACACTTTGAGGTACTATTTTAAATGTAATAGTTTTTTTTCCTGTATAATTATTTTTACCTGTTATAATAATACTGGCAGTTCCTATGGATTTATTATTTTTATATTTTATAGTGTAATCTGTGTTTTTTATTAAAGTTTTATTATTATATTTCACTGTTATATTTGGTGTAATTGATTTACCGCTATATATTTGATTGCTAATATTATTTATAGTTGATTTTGATATGTTTATAGGATTATTTTTGTAGTAATAATTTAAATCCACATATCCATCTATACCATCCACTTTGCCAGTTTTACTGTATTGCCACATATTATATTTATTCCAATATGTACATTTTCCTGAAGATATGTCATCTGTATATTGAGCAATCCAAAAATCATAAGATGTTCTTATTTTTTCGGTAAAATAATATTTTGAATATAAAATATTACTGTAAATACCACATTTATATCCCTTTGATTTTAGTGATGATAAAAAAGTTTCAGCAATATTAGAAGCTAATGTCATAGTCATTTGTATATTATTTTCTTCAGCACGATTTATGGCATCTTCTTCAAAATCAAAATAAATTGGAAAAGATAATTTATCTTTATAAGGTGAAACAACTTCCATACATTTTTTTGCTTCAGACTTAGCGCTTTCTAAAGTATAGGCTTTCGAGTACCAATATACACCTACATCTAATCCAGCATTTAAAGCGCCTTCCATATGAGTTTTAAAATTTTTATCTTCTATTGTACTATATCCACCACGAATAATAACAAATTTAATACCGGAATTTTTTACTTTTTGCCAATCTATATTATTTTGATGATAACTTAAATCTATTCCTTTTATAGCAGTATAATTACTTGGTGTATAAATTTTTTCTTGTTGAGGAATTTTTATATAATCACCAAAAACATAACCAGTTAAATTTTTATATGATACTTTATACCAACCTTGTCTAAAATTATCATTATCTTCATCTTCAGTAGTTGCATCTATAATTTTAACTGAACTGCCATCTGGTATAGTTCCTAAAATTTTAGAATTTTTTTGTGAAGGTTGTGATCTTACATTTAGCTCTTTTTTAGTTATCCAAGAAGGTATATTTACATATCCAGTAGCTAGAGCAAGATTTTCAGCTGCAAAAATAGAATTTGTATTTAGAAAATTACTCAGTGTTATTATAGTAGCTAAAAAAATAACTACAAATTTTTTTACTATATTTCTCATAAATTTATCCCCTTATTAAAATATTTACAAAAATATACAAAATTGTATAAGTATATTATATATTAGTTAATACTTTAAAAGTCGTTTTATATAAATAAAAAAAGTTTTCATAAAAAACTTAATTGTGAATAAAAATGTGATAACATAAATTAAAAAACGATAATGGGAGGGATATTATGTACATTAGTGAATTAATAGATATGTCAATTAAAAATAAAAAACCAGATTTAGTATTTAAAAATGCAAATATAATAAATGTATTTACACATGAAATTATAAAAGGAGATGTGGCAATACATGATGGAATAGTAGTTGGCATTGGAAATTATACAGGAGAAAAAAATATAGATGTAAATAATAAATATATATCTCCAGGATTTATAGATGCTCATGTTCATATAGAATCATCCATGTTATCACCAAAAGAATTTGCAAAAGCAATTGTGCCAAGGGGCACAACTACTATAATTGCCGACCCTCATGAAATATCCAATGTATGTGGCTTAGATGGAATTGAATATATATTAAGTTCAACAAAAAAACTACCTTTAAATACATATGTAATGTTGCCTTCTTGTGTACCGTCAACAAATTTTGAAAATTCAGGAGCAAAACTTTTAGCAAAAGATTTAGAAAAATATATAAATAATCCAAGAGTATTAGGATTGGGCGAAATGATGAATTATCCTGGTATAATATATAAAGATAGGGATGTAATGGATAAGTTAAATTTAGTTCATAAAAATAAAAAGTTTATAGATGGCCATGCTCCATGTGTAAAAGGAGAGAATTTAAATGCTTATATTTTAAGTGGAATTAAAACAGATCATGAATGCTCTACAGTAGAAGAAATGTTAGAAAAACTGAGACTAGGAATGTATATTATGATAAGAGAAGGTTCAGCTACTAAAAATTTAAATAATCTTATAAAAGGTGTAAATAATTATAATGCTCAAAGGATTTTATTATGTACAGATGATAAACATCCAGACCATTTATTAAAAGAAGGACACATAGATTATAATGTGAAATTAGCAATAGAAAATGGCATAAATCCAATAACGGCAATACAAATGGCAACGATAAATCCTGCTAACTGTTATAATTTAAATAATTTAGGAGCCATAGCACCAGGATATAAAGCTGATTTAATAATAATAGATGATTTAGAAGAGTTTAATATAGAAGACGTTTATAAAGATGGAATATTGGTAGCAAAAGAAAAACAGCCTTTATTTAAAACGGATAAGAATAATTTTTCTAAAGTGATGAAAACTATTAACTGTTCAAAAATTAATGAAAATGATATACAAATTTATTTTAAAAAAGAAATTGGAGAAGAAAAGGTTAATATTATTACTTTGCAACCTTATAGTTTAATAACTAAAAAAGAAAAAGAAGTAGTTGAAATTAAAAATAATAAGTTTCAATTTAATAAAAACAAAGATATATTAAAACTAGCAGTAATAGAAAGACATAAAAATACAGGAAATATAGGAATTGGGCTTGTGAAAAATTTTAAACTATATAATGGAGCTATTGCTACCAGTATATCTCATGATTCACATAATATTATAGTGGTAGGAGATAATGACAAAGATATTGTGAATGCAGTAAATAAAGTTATAGATATGGATGGAGGAATTGCTATATCATCATCTAATCAAATATTAGAAAGTTTGACGTTAAATATTGGGGGATTGATGAGTGATAAAGATATAGAATATGTAAATTATAAATTTGAAAAACTTATGGATATTGCATATAACAAATTAAAGGTTAGTAAAGATATAGATCCATTTTTAACGCTATCATTTTTAGCTCTTCCTGTTATTCCAGAAATAAAGCTTACAGATAAAGGATTATTTGATGTGCAAAAGTTTGAATTCATAGATTTAATATAAATCAATTAAAGCAAATATAAAAAATAAATTCGTGAAAAGCTTGAGTTTATACTCAAGTTTTTTTGTTTTAAGGGGGAGAATATATGAAATTAAAAAAATATTAAGCTTAGCATTAAGCGCATTACTATGTGTATCAGTAGTAGGATGTTCATCTCAATCTAAGGATGACAAAGTTATTAAAGTTGGAGCAACTTTAGTTCCAGGAGGAGAGTTATTAGAAGAATTAAAACCTATGATAGAAGAAAAAGGATATGACCTTGAAATTGTAACATTTGAAGATTATATATTACCTAATGAAGCTCTTCATAATGGAGAAATTGATGCAAATTTATTTCAACATAAACCTTATTTGGATGAAGCTGTAAAAAATAAAGGTTATGAGATAATGGCAGGCTCTAAATTATATGTTTGTCCAGGAGTATTATATTCAAAGAAAATTGATTTTATTGAAGAATTAAAAAAAGGCGATAAAATTGCCATAAGTGATAATGCTGCTTCTGCATCAAAATCTTTAAGATATTTAGAAAGTTTAGGACTAATAACATTAGAAGATGTTACAGCTGGATTTGTAGATACAACTTATGCCATACCTGCAGGACTAAGTGCAGATAAAGATGGGATTTATAAAGCTCCTGTAAATGATGAATATGCAAACTTATTAGCGTATAGAATAGATGATAAAGATAATGAAAAAATTAAAATACTAAAAGAAGTATTAACATCAGATAAATGTAGAGAATTAATAGAAAAGAAATATGAAGGTATTGTAGTACTTGTATTTTAATAAAATTAAAAAATAAATTTATACATAAATAAAAATAACTCTAGTTAAGGTATATATTTTAACTAGAGTTATTTTTATAAAAAGATAAGTAAAAAAATAGTAAAAATATAAAAGTTACTATATTATAGATTTACTATATGTTAATATAAAATTATAAAAATATAATAATGAAAGGGATGTGTTTATGGCAACATTAAAGGAAATAGCCAATATTGTAGGTGTTTCTGTAGGGACTGTATCTAGAGTACTAAATAATGATAGTACTATTAGTGTAGGAGATGAAACAAAAATAAAAATATTTAATGTGGCAGAAGAAATGCAGTATAAAACATTAAAACAGAGAAAATCAAATGACCAAATAAAATCAAATAAATTTAGAGTTGGTATAGTTGAAATGTACAACCCAAAAGAACAATTGGAAGATCCTTATTATTTACTCCTTAGAAGTGTTGTAGATAAAGAATGTTTTGAAAATGAAATAGAGGTTGTTAATTTATATAAAGACCAAGGAAAATATAGATTTATTGGAGAAGAAGATATAAGTGGTATAATTGCCATAGGAAAATTTGACGAAAAAGAGATAAAATCTTTGAATAAACTTAGTGAAAATATAGTGTTTTTAGACTCTTCCCCAGATGACATAAAGTATGATTCAGTAAAAATTAATTTTAAATTAGGAACATATATGGCAATGGAATATTTAATGAAATTAGGTCATAGAGAAATTGGATATATAGGTAGTTTTAAAACTTTAGATGATTATAAAGGTAAAAGTGAAGATAAAAGATTAGAATTCTACAAAGATTATATGAAAAAAAATAAAATATATAATGAAGAATTTACTTTAGATACAAAAGATGTAACATCTATGGATGGATATATAACTATGAAAAAATTTATTGAAGAAAATAAAAAGATGCCAACTGCATTTTTTGTGGGAACAGATACTATTGCAACGGGAGTTTTAAGAGCTTTATATGAAAATAATATAAATGTTCCAAAGGATATTAGTATAATAGGATTTAATGATTTAATTGCATCCCAGCATACTATTCCTCCTTTGACAACTGTCAGGGTTCATATAGAAAACTTGGCAAGTGCAGCAGTTGATTTAATAATAGAAAGAATAATAAAAGGTAGAAAATATTGTAAAAAAGTTGTAATACCTAGTGAATTAATAATAAGAAAAAGTAGTGATATTGTAAAAAAATAAGAGGGAAATAATTATTATTTTTCTCTTATTTTTTTGTAAAATTAAATCCTAGTAAAAAATAGTAAAATTTTACTAAAAAATATTGTTGGGAATATATTACTGTGCTAAGATAAAAATATAAAAACAATGTAAAAATGGGGGAACAAAATGAAAAATAAAATGTTAGAAAAATTTAATGAAAAATTTGGATATAAGCAAGGTGTAAGAGTATTCTTTTCTCCAGGAAGAGTAAATTTAATAGGAGAGCATACAGATTATAATGGAGGTCATGTATTTCCTTGTGCTTTAAACTTTGGTACTTATGGAGCAATTGCACTAAGAGATGATAAAGTAGTAAGAATGTACTCAGAAAACTTTGATGATAAAGGTATTATAAGCTTTGATATAGAAAATTTAAAAAATGATAAAGAACACGATTGGGCAAATTATCCTAAGGGTGTTATAGATGTTTTAAGAAAACATGGATATGACGTAAATAAAGGATTTGATATGTTTGTTTATGGAAATATACCTAATGGAGCAGGATTATCATCTTCAGCATCTTTAGAATTATTAATGGCAGTTATGATGAATGATATATATGATTTTAATATATATAGAGTAGAATTAGTAAAATATTGTCAAGAAGCAGAAAACGATTTTATAGGTGTTAACTGTGGAATAATGGATCAATTTGCCATAGGGATGGGTAAAGATAGCAGTGCTATTTTACTTGATTGTAATACTCTGGAGTATAAATATAGCAATGTAAATTTAAAAGATGAAGTTATAGTAATTGCAAATACAAATAAAAGAAGGGGACTTGCTGATTCTAAGTACAATGAAAGAAGAGGTGAGTGTGAAGAAGCATTAAAAGAACTTCAAGGTGAATTAAAAATAAATGCATTAGGTGAACTTACTGAAGATGAATTTGAAAAAAATAAGCATTTAATAAAAAATGATGTAAGAGCAAAAAGAGCAAAACATGCTGTATATGAAAATCAAAGAACATTAAAAGCAGTTAAAGCTTTAGAAAATAACGATATAGATACTTTTGGTAAGTTAATGAATGAATCTCATAATTCATTAAGAGATGATTATGAAGTAACAGGAAAAGAATTAGATACTTTAGTAGATTTAGCATCTAAACAAGAAGGAACAATAGGTTCTAGAATGACAGGAGCTGGATTTGGTGGATGCACAGTTTCTATAGTTAAAAAGCCTATGGTTGAGAAATTTATAGAAAATGTAGGAAAAGAATATAAAGAAAAAATAGGATATGATGCAGATTTTTATGTTGCCAATATAGGGTCAGGAACTAGAGAAATATAATTAATGGAGGGGCAAAATATGATATTAGTATGTGGTGGAGCTGGATATATAGGAAGTCATGCAGTTAGACAACTTATTGACAAAGGCGAAGAAGTAATAATAGTAGATAATTTAGAAACAGGTCATGAAGATGCAATACATCCTAAGGCTAAATTTTATAAAGTAGACATAAGAGATGAAAAATCTTTAAATAAAGTTTTTGAAGAAAATAAAATAGATGAAGTTATACATTTTGCAGCAAATTCATTAGTTGGAGAAAGTATGACTAATCCTTTAAAATATTTTAATAATAATGTTCATGGAACAGAAGTACTTTTAAAAGTTATGGTAGCTCACGATGTTAACAAAATTGTATTTTCATCAACAGCAGCTACATATGGTGAACCTAAAAATATACCAATATTAGAAAGTGATGAAACTAATCCTACAAATGCTTATGGAGAAACTAAACTTTGTATGGAAAAAATGATGAAATGGGCAGATAAAGCTCATGGTGTAAAATATATATCTCTTAGATATTTTAATGTTGCTGGAGCGCATGTAAGTGGTGAAATAGGAGAAGATCATAATCCAGAAACTCATTTAATTCCATTAATACTTCAAGTTCCACTTGGAAAAAGAGAGTTTATATCAATATTTGGAGATGATTACGAAACTCATGATGGAACTTGCATAAGAGATTATATACATGTTACTGATTTGGCAGATGCTCATATATTGGCAGTGCATAAATTAAGAGAAGGTAGTGAAAGTAACATATATAATTTAGGTAGTGGAAATGGATTTACTGTTAAAGAAATGATAGAAGCTGCTAGAAAAGTTACAGAGCATGAAATACCAGCTAAAGTTTGTGAAAGAAGATCAGGAGATCCAGCTAAACTTGTAGCTTCATCAGAAAAAGCAAGACGTGAATTAGGATGGAATCCAAAATATGAAAATGTGGAAGATATGATATCGTCAGCTTGGAATTGGCATAAAAACCATCCAAATGGATTTGAAAAATAATAAGGGGAAATTACTATGAGTATATATAGAGAATTTGAGAGATTAATAAATTTTGGATTGAAAAATGAATTATTTGAAAAAGAAGATAAAATTTTTATGCGAAATTCTTTGATAGATTTATTTAAATTAGATGAATATATAGTTGAAGAAGTGGAAGATGAAAATTTAGAAAATGTAACACCAATAATGGAAAATCTACTAAATTATGCTTATGAGATGGGAATATTAGAATCAAATTCACCAGTATATAGAGATTTATTAGATAGTAAAATAATGGGCATTTTAATGCCTAGACCGTCACAAGTTATAAATAATTTTAATATGCTTTATGCCATAAATAAAAAAAGTGCAACAGATTATTTATACAAATTAGGTAAAGATAGTGATTATATAAGAACATCAAGAATAGCTCAAAATATGACTTGGAAAACTTCTACAAAATACGGTGATATGGATATAACTATAAATTTATCTAAGCCGGAAAAAGATCCAAAAGCCATAGCAGCAGCTAGAAATGTATCAAGTTCATCATATCCAAAATGCTTATTATGCAAAGAAAATGTGGGATATGCAGGTAGATTAAATCACCCAGCAAGACAAAATTTAAGAATTATTCCTTTTAAATTGCAAGGAGATGAGTGGAACTTACAATACTCACCATATTCATATTACAATGAGCACTGTATAGTATTTTCTAGTGAACATGAACCTATGAAAATAAGCAAAACTACTCTTGATAGAAATTTAGAGTTTGTAGAGAGATTTCCACATTATTTTATAGGATCAAATGCGGATTTACCAATAGTTGGAGGATCTATATTAATTCATGACCATTATCAAGGTGGTAGATATGAATTTGCCATGGCAAAAGCAAAAGATGTTTATAATATAGAAATAGATGGGTATGAAGATATAAAAATATCTATAATAAAATGGCCTCTATCAGTCGTTAGATTAAATGGCAAAAATAGAGAAAGAATAAGTGAACTAGGAAATAAAATATTAAATCACTGGAGAAATTATTCTGATGAGAAAGTAAATATATTATCTCATAGTGAAGATATTCCTCATAATACAATAACTCCGATAGCTAGAAAAAGAGAAGAAAACTTTGAATTAGATTTAGTTCTTAGAAATAATAGATGTAGTGAAAAACATCCAGATGGAATATTCCATCCACATAAAGAACTTCATCATATTAAAAAAGAAAATATAGGATTAATAGAAGTATTAGGACTTGCTGTACTTCCAGCTAGATTAAAAGAAGAATTATCTCATATAAAAGAATGTTTATTAGATGAAAATAGATATTATGAAATAATTCAAAATGAAACTTTAAAACCTCATTTATCTTGGTTTAATGAAATCAAAGACAAATACAATGATATCAATAAGAATAATATAGATAAAATTATAGAAGATGAAGTTGGATTTGTATTTGAAAAAGTCTTAGAAGATTGTGGAGTTTTCAAATGGGATAAAGAAGGAAAAGAAGCTATGAGCAGATATATTAATGACTTAAAAATTAGTATAGAAAAGGTAAAAGAATATGAGGTGTAATCAAAGTATAATTGGGGTTTTAGATAATGAAAATATTATAGCTTATAATGTTAAATTTGAAAATAATTTTGAAGTAGAAATTATTAATTTAGGAGGAGTTATTACTAAAATAATAACTCCTGATAAAGATAATAATTTTGAAAATATAGTATTAGGATACGAAAATATAAATGATTATATTGAAAATCCATATTATTATGGTGCAATTATAGGAAGAACTTCAGGTAGAATATGTGAAGGTCATATTAAAATTGAAGATAAAGAATATAAATTAAATAAAAATTATGGGCTTCACCAAGGTCATGGTGGAAATTTTGGATTTAATCATAAAATATGGGATGTACAAGTAAAAGAAAAAAGTGATTGTGTTTCTTTAATATTAAGTAGAAAATCACCTCATTTGGAGGAAAATTATCCAGGTAATTTAGATGTAGAAGTTACTTTTAATATTTATGAAAATTATAAAATAGAAGAAGTTTATAAGTGCAAAAGTGATAAAACAACGATAGTGAATATGACAAATCATTCTTATTTTAACTTAAGTGGAAATATAAAAAGACCTGTTACAGATTGTTATTTAAAGTTAGACAGTGATAAAATTTTAGAATTAGATGAAACTTGTGTACCAACAGGTAGAGAAATAAATATAGATAATACACCTTTTGATTTTAAAAAACTTAAATTAATAGGAAAAGATATAGATAATAAATCCCATAGACAAATTGAAATAGGTAATGGATATGATCATGTCTTTTTATTAAATGAAAATAAAAAGATATATATGGAAGATAAAATAAGTAAAAGAAATATGACCATAAAGACTAATCAAGAATGTGTAGTAATTTATACTATGAATTATGAACATGAAAAAACATCATACACGGGTAAAGTTCCGCCAATAAGACATGGAATTTGCTTTGAAACGCAAAGGCCTCCCATAGGTAGAAATATGTGTTATCTTGAAGAATCTTTATTAAAAAAAGGTGAGCAATACGAACAAAAAACTGAATATATATTTAACTTAGTTAAATAAGAAAAATCCCCTATAAATATTGGTTTTGTCAATATTTATAGGGGATTAATATATGAAAAATGTATGGGTTTAGCAAACTGCTTTTTCTTGGAATTCATTGGCAACTTCAAAGAAATGAGTAAAATCCTTGATTAGGCCATCTTTACACATATTATTTTTTGAAAATAAATCAAAGTTTTTACCAAATGGATCTATGGCAATTATTTTACCTATGTGAGCTTTTTGTGCAGCTAATATACCAGAATATGCGTCTTCAACAACTAAACAGTTTTCTGGTTTTAAATTCAGTTTTTGTGAAGCTATTAAGAATATATCAGGTGATGGTTTACCTGGAAAAGTTCCGTTGTCATAAACTAAATTTTCAAAATCAAACCATTTACCCAGTTCAAAGACATCAAAGTAAAACTCTAAATTTTCTTTTACTGTAGCAGTTGCAATAGTTATAGGTATATTTTGAGATTTTAGAGCATCTAAAACATCAGTTAAACCATTTGTTAGTTTTAAATTTTTTGAATCCTTTAAACATAATTCTCTGTAATAAGCTTCTTTTTCAAAAGATAATTTGTTAATTTCTTCATCGCTTAAAGAATCAGATATAAAAAAATTTAATATTTCCTTGTTAGTTCTTCCATGTAAATTAAGTAAAATATCTTCTTCTCTTAAAGATCCATTAGAGTACTTGTTTACCATATATACCCAAGCCTCTTCGTGTAAATGTGAATCTTGAAACATTGTACCATTAAAATCAAAAATTATTCCTTTCATATTTATCCCCCTTTTTATTGATTAGACTTATATTTTAATTTTTAAGTTACTATAATATTTACATATTGCTCATAATGTATTTTTACATCTTTATTTATAGAATGATCAGTTATTAGATAATCTATATCATGCAGATTGTAAAATACATAAAAATCATCTTTATTTAATTTTTTATTATCAAGAAGAAGATATTTTGTTCTAGAGTTATTAAGTGCAATCTCTTGAGCTTCACCTTCTTCAATATTATAAGTACAAATTGATTCATTATGTATTCCATTTGCACTTATAAATGATTTTGTAAAATTAATTCTTTTTAAATTTGCATTTGTAATAGGTCCTACAAGGGCACCTGTATTTTTTCTAAAGTCACCGCCAGTTAATATGATATTAACACTATCGGATTGTTTTAAAATTTCAAATGCAGGGTAATTATTAGTGACAATGCGAATACGTTTATTTATTAAAAAATGGGCTAATAACTCAATAGTAGTCCCTGGACCAAGGAAAATTGTATCTCCATCATTTATATATGTTGAAGCTAATTCAACGATTTTTCTTTTTTCTTCTATTTGTAGAGTTTGTTTTTCACTATGTGACAACTCTTGGTTTATTGAATAGGATATACTTTGAGCACCACCGTGTATTCTTACTACTTTTCCTGCTTTGTCTAGTTCATCTAAATCTCTTCTGATAGTCATATCAGAAACATTTAGTTTATTTATTATTTCATTGACAGTAATAATTCCTTGAGTGTTGACCATTTCTATAATTTTGTGCAATCGTTCTCTTTTTAGCATGATTTATCACTCCTTGCCTTTAAACATAATTTATCATACATAAAAAACAAAGTCAATAAAAATAAACAAAAACAAACAAAAAGTGAAATTCCATAATCTATATATCATCTAATAGATCATTAAGGATGATAGATACTGCTAAAACACTTATAAAAAAATAATAATACAATAAAAAAATATTAAATTAAAATAAAAAATAATATGGAGAAAACGATTGACCGCTATGGTATGTGGATGTATAATTAAACAAAAGAGAACAATAATAAACTAAAAACAAACAAAAATATATAGCGATTAAAAAGATAATAAAAAATGTATTTAATGATTATATTTTATAGGGGGAAATTTAATATGCTAAAAACTTTACCAAAAGACTTTATGTTTGGAGGAGCCACAGCAGCTTATCAAGCAGAAGGAGCAACAAAAGAAGGTGGAAAAGGTCCTGTAGCTTGGGATGAATTTTTAAAAAAGCAGGGAAGGTTTAGTCCAGATCCAGCCAGTGATTTTTATCATAAGTTTGAAGAGGATATAAAATTATGTGAAAAATTTAGTATAGATTCCATAAGGGTATCAATTGCTTGGACAAGAATTTTTCCAAATGGAGTAGGGGAAGTAAATAAAGAAGGTGTTGAGTTTTATCATAGAGTATTTGCAGAGTGTGCTAAAAGAAATGTTACACCATTTGTAACACTTCATCACTTTGATACACCTAAAAATTTATTTGATAATGGAGATTTTTTAAATCGTGAAACAATAGATGCTTTTGTAAAATATGCAGAATTTTGTTTTAATGAATTTAAAGAAGTTAGATATTGGTCAACTTTTAATGAAATATATCCAGTAGCAACTAACCAATATTTATTAGGCGTATTTCCTCCAGGAATAAAATTTGATTTTACTAAAATAATACAATGCTTACACAATATGATGCTTGCCCATGCAATGACAGTTAACTTATTTAAAGAAGGAAATTATCCAGGGGAGATAGGGGTAGTTCACTCTTTAGAAACTAAATATCCAGCAAGTGATAGTGAAGAAGATAAAAGGGCAGCATTTTTAGAAGATGCTTTATCAATAAGATTTCTATTAGATGCAACTTATTTAGGATATTACTCAGATGAGACAATGGAAGCAATAAATTATATTTGTAAGTCAAATAATGCTACATATGATTTTAAAGATGAAGATTTTGAAATAATGAAAAAAGCAGCAAACAGAAATGATTATCTAGGAATAAATCACTATCAATGCCACTTTATTAAAGCCTATGATGGTGAAAGTATGATACATCATAATGGAACAGGTGATAAAGGTAGTTCTGTATATAGGGTAAAAGGAATAGGTGAGCGCATATATAGAGAAGATTTACCAAGAACAGATTGGGATTGGTTAATATACCCTGAAGGAATG
>USRS01000032.1 GCA_900557165.1 uncultured Clostridium sp. | reverse complement strand
AATTAAATTGACTGACAGAGCAGAGATTACATTTATATTAGAGCAATTGAAGTATAGTGGAGAGAGATTTAAAACGAATGATGTGTTAGAAGGCATCAGGTTAAAGTAGAGGCAAACATAATTGTGCTTTAAGCTTATAATTGTAATTAAAAATCAAAGACGGTTGTATGTAAGGAAGAAACATAATTAAGCTCAATTTAGTGTTGGATGATTCGGTTTAAAAGAAAGGAGAGTATAGCAAATTGCTACGGTAGGAGAATTGAAGTTAGAGGAGTTTATAAATGGTAGAAGTAAAATTTTATGATAGTATAGATGATAAATTTCTAAAATTTGCAGTTATCATTTCTAAAACAAATGGTAAATGGATATTTTGTAAACATAAAGAAAGAGATACTTATGAAGTGCCAGGCGGGCATAGGGAAAGTGGCGAAGATATTTTAGCTACTGCTAAGCGGGAATTGATGGAGGAAACGGGTGCGACAGATTTTACCATCAAACCAGTCTGTGCGTATTCGGTTAAAGGACAAACAAATATGATGGAAAATATAAAGGATGAAAGCAATACAAGCAAAGATGACAAATCAAAATATATGGAATTTTACAAGAAATCATCAAATTTAATAAAGGAAAATTGGAATGACAATTATTTTGAATCTATAAAATTAAAAGTAGGCAAAGATTATTTAACAGTAGACAATAGTAATAAAAAAATTAAACTTTCCAGCAAAGTATCAGTAAAAGATGATACAGTTATACTTCCAGTAGAGGAAATAGTAGACTTATCAGGAGGTAAAATTCATCAAAAGGATGAAGATATTAAAATTAATTATTTTGGAAATAGCGTTGCACTAGAAGAAGGTAGCGATAAAATTGAAGTAAACAAGAAAGTTAAAAAGATAGAAGAAGATGTTGAAATAAACAATGATAATGTAATGGCTCCAATTGATGTACTTTCTAAGGGCTTGGGATATACTTATAAATACGATAAAAAAAATAAAGAAATTGAACTTACAAGTCCTTATCAAACTATGCGTTTGATTGTAAAATTGAAAAATAACAATAGCAACTTAAGTAAATATAATGCAAAAGAAATTGTAAAAGGTCCAAATAATATTGTTGTTTTACAATTTGATTCCATTGAAAATACAAAATTAGCATGTGAAGAAATTCAAAAAGACAATATAGCTATTTATGTTGAACCTGATTATTATATAAGTACAGAGAAAACAGCAACATTATCTCCTAAAAATGTATCAGCATCTTATAATTCTTGGGGAGTAAAATATATAGAAGCAGAAAAATATGCGTCTTATTTAAAAAAACAAAATCTTAATAACTCTATAACTGTTGGAGTAGTAGATAGTGGAATAGATAAGAAACATTCCATATTTAAAAATAGAATAGTTAATGGTGGGTATGATTTTATAGATTCAGATAAAAATCCCAATGATGGAAACGGCCATGGTACTCATGTGTCAGGTACAATAGTAGATTGTACTCCAAATTTAAATATAAAAATATTACCAGTTAGAGTATTAGATGACTATGGCAGAGGTACATCTATGAGCTTGGCTAATGGTGTTGAATATTGTGTAAAAAATGGAGTAGAAGTAATTAATATTAGTATTGAACTTGATACTCATGTAGATTATATTCATGAAATTATAGGAAATGCTATTTCAGATGATGTAGCAGTTGTTATATCAGCAGGAAATAATTCTAACAATACTAATAACGAATGTCCTTCAGATATGTATGACCCCATAGTAGTATCTGCCATAAACAGTTATGGTAATTTGTGTGATTTCTCCAATTATGGTTCAACTATAGATGTAGCAGCTCCTGGAGAAGATGTGTATAGTGCTTATCCAGGTGGAGGATATACTTCTCTTAATGGAACATCTATGGCAGCACCTCATATTTCAGCAGTTTGTGCCATGTATAGATTGCAAAATTCAAAAGCAAGTATTTATCAAGTGGAATATTTATTATGGGAAAATACGAAAGACTTAGGACAGTCTGGTTGGGATGAATATTATGGATATGGTGTGCCTCATTTATCTTTAGCTGTTCCAAAGAAAGCACCTAAAAAAGTAGAAAAAGTAAAGTCTACACAAAAATCATACAATAGTATAAAACTTACTTGGGCTAAACCATCAGGAGCATATGGTTATCAAATTTATAGATCAACAAGTAAAAATGGAAAATACACAAAAATAAAAAATATTAACTTGGCAAGTACATTAAGTTATACAGATAAAAATTTAACAACAAATCAAACATATTATTATAAAATAAGAGCTTTTAATAAAACAAATGGGAAAAAACTTTATGGAGACTATTCATCAGTAGTATTAGCTAAACCGTCTTTGTCAAAACCTACTCTAAGCTTAAGTAGTAAAAGTAAAAAAGCATATATTAAATATAGCAAAGTAGCAGGAGCAAGTGGTTATCAAATTTACAGAGCCAAAAGCAAGAATGGAACTTATTCCAATATAAAAACAATTACTAGTGGTAAAACAACTTCTTATACTGATAGTAAATTAACTAAAAATAAAATATATTATTATAAAGTTAGAGCTTATAAAACTATAAAAAATAAAAAAGTTTATGGCCCATACAGCACTGTTAAATATATAAAAATTAAATAAAATAAAAACACAAAAAATACACTAAAATGGCTAAATACACGAGTTTAGCCATTTTTATTTTTTTTACATTAAAGTATAATATTAGATTATCGTCAATAAAATAAATCGTACTGAAGAAAGATGGAAAGCATAATGAATTTTAGTGGATTGATTAATTTACAAATTATGATGTTTTTATTAGTCATAATTGGCATTATATTGAAAAAAAGAGATATTATTACAGAAGAAGGTAAAAATGTATTGACTGATGTGGTTATAAATGTAATACTACCTTGTAACGTTATAAATTCTTTTTATATTGAATTTTCCAAGGAAATATTAATTAATGGAATAACAATTTTATTAGTATCATTTTTACTTCAATTTGTATGTACTTTTTTGAGTGCAACATTATATGAGAAAGTTGAAAAAGAAAGACGTACAGTTTTACAATATGCTACAGTTTGTTCCAATGCTGGATTTTTAGGAAATCCAGTTGCTGAGGGAATTTACGGTTCTATGGGACTTTTATATGCATCCATATATTTAATTCCTCAAAGAATTGTCATGTGGTCAGCGGGAGTTTCTTATTTTACAGAATCTACAAGTAAAAGAGATTTAATTAAAAAAGTAGTAACTCATCCTTGTATAATAGCTGTTGGCATAGGACTTACTATTATGATTTTTCAAATAAAGTTGCCTGTATTTTTAAGTGATACAATAAAAAGTATAAGTGGATGTACAACAGCCATGTCGATGATTTTAATCGGTGCCATTTTAGCTGATGTTGATATAAAAGATATGAAGTCAAAAACTATGTGGGCCTTTTCTTTGCTTAGGTTAATTATAATTCCTCTTATAGTTTTTATTGGTTGTAAAATAACTAATGTTCATTCATTAATAACAGGAGTTTCAGTAGTTTTAGCAGGTATGCCTGCTGGAAGTACAACAGCCATATTGGCATCAAAATATGGAGGAGATGCTGAATTTGCAAGTAAATGTGTAGTTCTTACTACTATTTTATCCATGCTGGCAATTCCTATGTGGTGTATAATATTATCTTTTCTTTAAGATACTAAATTAATAGAATTTATAGCTAATATATTTATTATTAAAGGAGACATTATGGTAAATAGGGACAGATTAGTAAATAATTTTATAGAGATGGTAAAAGTTGATAGTCCATCAAAAAAAGAAAGAGAAATGGCTAATTGGCTAGTAAGTTATTTAAAAGAAAGAAATATAGAAGCTGTAATAGATAATGCAGGAGATAAAATTGGAGGAAATTGTGGAAATCTTGTAGCCTACATAAAAGGAGAGTCTTCAGAAAATCCCATATGTTTTGCAGCTCATATGGACCAAGTTATGCCATGTGAAAATGTAAAACCTATAGTAGAAGGAAATATAATTAAAACAGATGGAACAACTACTTTAGGTGCAGATGATAAGGGAGGTATAGCAGTTATATTAGAAGCTTTAGAAACTGTTTTAGAAAATAAAGTTCCTCACAGAGATATATATTTATTATTTACTGTTTGTGAAGAAGTTGGTTTAAAAGGTGCTAAAAATTTAAACTGTGCAAACTTACCTTGCAAAGATGTGATTATATTTGATGCAGGTGGACCAACAGGTATAATAACTTACAAAGGACCATCTCAAGAAAATATATCAGTAACTTTCCATGGGAAAAAAGCTCATGCAGGTGTGGAACCGGAAAAAGGAATAAATGCCATAGTTGTAGCATCTCATGCCATAAGTAATATGCATATAGGAAGAATAGATGAGGAGACAACTTCTAATATAGGAAGAATAGAAGGTGGAGCAGCCACAAATGTGGTTACTGATAAAGTTACTTTTACTGCAGAGATAAGATCTCACAAAGAAGAAAAATTAGAAGCAGAAATTGCTCATATGAAAAAATGTTGTGAAGATGCAGCTAAAGCCTTTAATACAACATATGAGTTTAATCATGAAAACTCATACCCACGTTTTGAAGTTGATTCAGAAAGTTTTGTATTTAAATTAAGTGAAGAAGGACTTAAAAAAGCAGGAGTTGAACCAAAAGCCATGATAACTGGTGGGGGAAGTGATGCTAATATAATTTCTAGCTATGGTTATATATGTGCTATACTAAGTTTAGGAATGTATCAAGTTCATACAGTAGATGAATATGCAAATATAGATGATATGTATAATGCAGCAAATGCCGCATATCATATGATGACTATATAATAAGATAAAAGACCTCTCATATTTGTGCAAGATATGAGAGGTCTTTATATTTAAAAGCCACTATACTTATAGTTGTAAAGGAGAGATGTTATGGAATGGTTAGATAAATTAAATAAATCAATTGAATATATTGAGGATAATTTAGATGGCGAAATAAACTACGAAGAAGCAGCAAAACTTGCTTGCTGTAGTTGTTATCATTACCAAAGGATGTTTTCTTATATAGCTGGTGTGACTTTATCGGAATATATAAGAAATAGAAGAATGACTAAGGCAGCTATAGATTTGCAAAATGGTGAAAAAGTTATGGATGTGTCTTTAAAGTATGGTTATGAATCTCCAACTTCTTTCAATAGAGCTTTCAAAAAGGTCCATGAAGTATCACCTTCTATGGCTCAAAAGAAAGGAACCTTCCTAAAATCATATTCTCCCATAAGTTTTAAATTAACTATTAAAGGAGTGGAAGAAATGAAATATAGAATTGAGAAAAAAGAAGCTTTTAGAGTGGTAGGAGTACAAAGAGAGTTAACAAATGATTTTGAAGAAAACTCTATAAAAGTTCCACAGCTATGGAAAGAATCATTGGAAAATGGAAAACTTTCAGAAATAATGGCTCTTATGGATGAAAATAATGCTGGAGCACCAGGAGTACTGGGACTTAATGCATGCAATGGTGAGGAAAAAGATTGGAAATACTATATAGCAGTGTCTACAGATAAACCTATTTCAAAAGGAATGTATGAATATACAGTGCCAGCATCTACTTGGGCTATATTTAAAGGTCAAGGTAATATGCCACAAGCTATACAAGATGTGGAAAAACGTGTTTTGACAGAATGGTTGCCAACTTCAGGATATGAATTTGACCAATGTATAAATATTGAAGTTTATCTAGATGATAAAAAGGAAGATAGTAACTTTGAAGTATGGTTGTCTATTAAAAATAAATAGATAATAAAATACCTGAGTTTATATAACAACTCAGGTATTTTATTATTAATAATTTAGTTCAATATTACTATTGTCTTTAAGATAATCATTATCTTTCATATCTATATTGTTGTAAATAAAATCTTTTAAAACGCATATTGAATTAAGATCATATAACCAAACCCAGCCTGCTTTTTTGTAAGTGCCACCTTTTACATGGACATCATCAATAATTGGGAATTGTCCTTGTTTTACTGTATTTAAAGCACCATTAACATAGGCATTGGCACCTAAATCTAGAATTTGACTAGAAGTTAAGTTAGTTGAAAAATATGGAGATAATTTATCTAATATACCTTGATGATTAGATAGGGCAACTTTTTTCATATTGCTAAAAACAGACATTAAAACAGCTCTTTGTCTAGCATCTCTGTTTATGGCACTGTCTGAATATCTAATTCTAGAATAAGCAATGGCTTGATATCCGTTTAAAGTTTGCACACCAGGAGAAGTTATCAGCTTCATATCTCCTTTGTCTTCATAAGTACAAGTTTCATAAGAAGTAGGAATTATAGCATTTGTTGCATCAATTTCATGTTCTTTTACATCTACTTGTACACCGTTTAATATGAAAATAATATTCATCAAATTATCAAAATCTACAGTTATGTATTTATCCAGCTGGATATCAAAGTTTTCTTTTATAGTTTTAATTAACAAATCTTCTTTGCCCCAAAAATAAGCTGCATTTAGCTTGCCTTTTCCCCTGCCAGGAATATTAACATAAGTATCACGAGCCAATGATGTAAGTTTTATATTTTTGTTTTTTAAATCAAGGGTAGCTATCATCATACAATCGGATCTGTAGTTTGTTTCACCTTTTCGTCCATCAGTTCCTAGAAGTAAAATATTTGTTACAGAAGAAGTGTCCAGAATTTTAGATGTTGTTTCTTCTTGTTCTTTTGGAGCTTTTTTGTTAAGGGTATAAAAAAGTCCGCAAGGTATTCCTATTAATAAAATTAAAAGTATTATTGTCAGTCTTTTGTAGTTAAAGTCTTTCTTTTTCTTTGCCAAAATAATATTCTCCTTTAGTTTGTATGTGTAATTTTTCTTAATTTATATTATAAATTATCTGGAATATTAATGTAAATATATATAAATCTGCTGATTGAAGAATATCCACTTACTTTGGAATGCAAGGTAGTTGATATTCAAGAATTATTAGGTGAAACTAGAGTTATAGGGGAAGTTGTAAATATGAGTGTGGAGGAGTCTGTTTTAGATGATTATAGATATGGATAAAATGGAGGTAATATCATTTGATTCTTCATCTTCATCATATCGCCTTCTTGGACAAAAGGTTGGAAATTCATTTAAAGACGGTGCTAAATTAAAATAAGTAAAAAAACTTACCTAAGAGAAGTTTTTCCTGGGTAAGTTTTTTATATTTTATAAAACTCTTTTAGCAACTACATAAGTATTATTCCAGTAAGAAGTTTCCATGTTAACTTTTACTATTTTCTTATTAGATGAAGATGCATGGATAAGTTGTCCTTCTCCAGCATATATACCAACGTGTGATACAGCTCCATTGTTAGGTCCATTAGTATCAAAGAATACTAAATCTCCTGCCTTTAAGTTACTTTTGCTAACAGTAGTACCGAATTTACTTTGTTCTACAGACGTTCTAGGAAGTGTTATATTGGCTGCATTTTTATATACATAATATATAAGTCCTGAACAGTCAAAAGAATTTGGTCCTTGAGCACCCCAAACATAAGGCTTACCTAATTGTTGATGAGCAAAGTTTAAAACTTTATCTACTGATACACTAGTAGATGAATTAGATGATGAACTAGAAGAAGATCCACTAGTAGAAGGTTTTGTACTACTTAAGTAAGAAGTAGAAACATATCCTTCAACTCCATTTACACTTATTTTACTCCAACCATTGTTTGATGAATGAACAGTAACGGCTGTTCCTTTAGATAAAGTTTTTATAACTGAGTAGCTTGTACCAGCGCCTTTTCTTAAATTTAATCCAGCATCAGGAGTTACATACATAGTAGTAGTTGGAGTAGAAGTTGTTTCGTTTGAAGTAGATGAATTAGTAGAAGGGTTTGTACTACTTAAGAAAGAAGTAGAAACATATCCTTCAACTCCATTTACACTTATTTTGCTCCAACCGTTGCTTGATGAATGAACAGTAACGGCTGTTCCTTTAGATAAAGTTCTTATAACTGAGTAGCTTGTACCAGGACCTTTTCTTAAATTTAATCCAATCTCAGGAGTTGTGTACATAGTGCTAGTTGGAGTAGCATTAGATTCTCCTTTTTCTAGATAATCACTACATATATAACCTGTTTTAGAATCGTATTCTACCTTCGTCCAGTTCCCACTTTCAGATATGTAAGAAACTTTTACTCCCTTATCTAATATACCCATTGAGCTGTAATTTGTGCCAGCTCCCGTTCTAAAATGAACTCTAACTGTAGTTGTTCTTATTTCAGATGCATGGGAAGTTGTTGTATCCGATAGAGGTATGGCAACAGCTGTAGCTAGCATTCCTGCCATTACGTAATTTTTATTTATACTCATTATTATGTCCTCCTCAAAATGTAAATTTATATACGAGTATACATTTTTTGGTTTATTATTACATTGGATAGTATAACATAAATTATATATTTAAACATTAATTCCATCTATTTTTATACTAAACTATAACTTATTTATATAAAACATTATAATTTAGTATGTATTTATAGAATTTATTCCTCATTTCGGATTAATAAAGTTATACATTCTTCTACTTGTTCAAAATAAGTATTTAGAAAGTAAAAATCAAAGGACAAATCTTCATAAATTTTATCAAATAAAATATTATAGTCGTCACTTTCATAGATAAGAGCTCCATCAGATAGGATATTTATCATTAAATTAGAGTGATAATTATAATAAAAAACAACCATACCTTAGTAATTTCAATCTCTAAATGCTAAGGTATGGTTGTTTAGTTTGTTGCAAGTAGTTCGTATTATATTAATATTACGATTTATCATATGGAATTAGAATTAGATAATCAATAAATGTACTTATTAGTTATAAAAACTTGCCAAATTATTTTTTAACTGTCTCCATAAAATCTTCACAACTTTTCCTTATATTAAGAATAAGCACTCAAAAAGAAAGGAGAAAATATTTTGAGAGATAATGTGAAAGAAGTAATACTTAAAATTGAAGGTATGGTATGTGTTAACTGTGAAAATCTTATTGAGGATATACTTTTAGATAATAATGGGGTTAATAAAGTTGAAGTCTCATATACCAAAGGTTTAGCAAAAATAAATTATAATGAAAATAAGACATCTATAAATGATTTGATAAGAGTTATTTCTGAAAACGGATACAAAGTTATTGATTTTAGTAACGAAGTAAATGAAGATTTAAGTAATAAAAATAAAAAAAGTAAGAAAAGAGATATTGACTGCGCAAATAAAGATGAAGATAATACTTTTCTAATTATAATAATAATACTAGGTGTTATATTATTACTAAAAAAATTTGGAGTTTCAAATATTTTCAGTGTATTTCCAACGCCAAATGAAAATACAAGTTATAGTATGTTGTTTATCATAGGTTTGTTTACTTCACTTCATTGTGTTTCAATGTGTGGAGGTATTAATTTATCACAATGTATAAACTATAATGATACTATTGATAAAGGTACATTATCAACAATAAAACCTGCTTTTTTATATAACTTAGGCCGTGTGATTTCTTACACTATCTTTGGGGCCATAGTAGGAGGAATTGGTTCTATAATAAGTTTTACTGGATGGATGCAAAGTTTAATTCAGTTAATTGCTAGTATATTTATGATTATAATGGGATTAAATATGTTAAATATTTTCCCTTGGCTTAGAAAACTAAATCCTAGGATGCCAAAAATATTTGCTAAAAAGTTTAAGTCTAAAAATAATAATAGTCCATTTTTTATAGGGTTATTAAATGGATTTATGCCATGTGGTCCATTGCAAGCAATGCAAATTTATGCTATTTCCACAGGTAGTGTAACAAAAGGTGCTATTTCCATGTTTTTATTCAGCTTAGGAACAGTACCATTAATGTTTGGATTGGGCACATTAAGTTCTTACATGAGCAAAAAATTCTCTAATAAAATTATGAAGTTTGGAGCAATACTAGTTATTGTTCTTGGTTTTTCCATGTTTAATAATGCTTTAGCATTATCAGGAATTAATTTTTCTCAAGGTTCAGAAAATGATTCTGGAGTTAGGGCTGAAATACAAGATAATATTCAAGTAGTAACTACAAAGTTAAAAGGTGGAACATATGAACCAATTATTGTTGAAGTAGGAAAGCCTGTAAAGTGGAATATACAAGTTTCAAATGGTAGTTTAAATGGTTGTAATAATAAAATAATTATAAGAGAATATGAAATAGAAAAAAGTTTAGAAATGGGAGATAATATAATAGAATTTACTCCAACCGAGGCAGGAACTTATACTTATTCATGCTGGATGGGAATGTTAAGAAGTAAGATATATGTAGTTAATCCTGGACAAGAGCCTGAAATTTCAGAAAACTTACAAAATGGATTAGATACACTTAATAAAATAAATTCGAATTATAAAATATCTACTGATGAAGTTGCAGTAGCCAAAGTATCAGGAAATGAACAGGTAGTTAATATAAATATTGAAAATGGTAGATTTACACCGGCAGTAATAATAATTCAAGAGGGATTGGAAACTAAGTGGAGTATAAATAATACTGATAATAAAAGTATATCTCTAGCATTTCCTATTTATAATCAAGTAGTAGATATGAACAAGGGAGATAATGAAATTTATCTAATTCCAAGCGAAGACTTTACCTTTGCAGAAGAAAATTACAATTACTTTGGGTATGTGAAGGTTGTCAAAGATATTGACAATATAAATCTAGATGGAATTAAAGAGGAGGTAAAAAAATATAAAATTTCTGAGAAAGACTATTTATCTGTGAATAGTCAAGCAAGTTGCCACTAATTAGATTAAAAGTAGACAAAGGAGTTATATAATCATGAGTAAAAAGAAAATATTAATTGTAGAAGATGAAATAAAAATTCTAGAAGTTGTCACTTCATTAATGGAAAAACAAGGCTACGAAGTTTATCAAGCAGAAGATGGAAAACAAGCACTAAAAATATTTTATAACAATGAGATTTCATTAATTATATTAGATCTTATGTTACCTGATATATCCGGAGAAGAAATCTGTATGAAAATAAGAGAAAAATCTAGAGTTCCAATTATAATGCTAACTGCAAAAGTTGATGAATCAAATCTTTTACAAGGACTAGATATTGGGGCTGATGACTATATAACAAAGCCATTCAGTTTAATGGAATTAGTTGCAAGGGTAAAGGCTATATTAAGAAGAACATCAGAAGAATTAAATCCTTTATACAACTCATTTCAAAATGGAGATTTATATATAAATGTTGAAGCAAATATTATAAAAAAGAAAAATGAATTACTTAATCTAACCCAATCAGAATGGAAAATACTATTGTCTTTGATGAAATACCCCAATAAGGTATTTACTAGAGAAGAACTTATTCAAATAGCACTTGGAAGTAATTTTGATGGTTATAATCGTACTATAGATACCCATATAAAAAACCTTCGCCAAAAGATTGAAGATAATCCTAAGTCACCTGTATATATAATAACAGTATTCGGTAAAGGTTATAAGTTTGGAGGTGAATAACTTAATTGGAGCAAAGTATCAAAAGTAAACTATCCATATCTATAGCATTTATAGTTGTACTAACTGTTCTACTGATTAGTATACTTTCAAACTTGATTATAAAAAATGAATTTACTAAATATAAAGAAAAGCAACAGCTTGGAAAAATTGAAGAAATAGTTAATTCAATACAGGATCAATATAATATAAAAGAAAATAAATGGGACGAAAAAAATATTAATAATATAGGTATTTCATCATTAAATGAAGGATATATTATAAAAATTTACAACAAAGATAATAGTATATTATGGGATGCCAAAGTTGCTAATATGCAATTGTGTAAAGATATAATGGATGAAATATGCAAAGTTATGGAGAATAATTTTCAAGTTGCAAATGGTAAAATAATAAGTGAAAAATTTGAATTAACTAAATTTGGAAACAATATAGGAAATATGGAAATAGAATATTACGGTCCATTTTTCTTATCACAAAATGATTCTGAGTTCATAAAATCACTTAATTATATATTTATAGTTATTGGAATTGTTTCATTTATAATTGCTATTTGGGTCGGAAGTATATTATCTAAAAATATTAGCAAACCTATATCAAAGATGATAGGAGTAACTAAACATATTGCAAATGGAGAATATGAATATAGATTTGATAAAAATACTAAAATAAAGGAATTATCTGAATTACAGAACTCTATTAACCTTATGGCAGATTCAATTGAAAATCAAGAAAATTTAAGAAAACAATTAACTGCAGATATGGCTCATGAATTAAGAACACCATTAACATCAGTAAGTACTCATTTAGAAGCTATGATAACTGGGCTATGGGAGCCAAGTAATAAGCGACTGGAAAGTTGTTATGAAGAGTTAAATAGAATTACTACTTTAGTAAAAGATTTAGAAAAACTTGCAAATGTGGAAAATGGATGTTATAAATTACAAAAAGTTCCATTTGATATGTTTGAGTTACTAAAAAAAGTTTCATATAATTTTGAATATAAGATAAAAGAAAAAAAAATCAAATTTGAATTAATTGGTGAAAAACTTATTATTGAAGCAGATCAAGATAGAATATATCAAGTTATTACCAATATATTATCTAATGCAATCAAATACACTAATAAAGAAGATAAAATAACAATTAAACTGTATAAAGAATCTGAATATGCTGTATGCGAAATTATAGACACGGGAATAGGAATTTCACAAAATGAGCTTCCATATATTTTCGAGAGATTTTATCGTGCAGATAAATCAAGAAATAGAAAAACAGGCGGAGCCGGAATTGGTCTAGCTATTGTTAAATCAATACTTCAAGCACATAATGGAAAGATACAAGTAAATAGCCAATTGGGAAAGGGTAGCTCTTTTAAAGTGTTTTTACCTTTATAAATTGATAATTATATTTTCAGACTCATTTATTTATATAAAAAAATGAGAGCATAGCTCTCACCCTTTTGGTTCGTAATATATAACAATTACGAACTTAATTATATTATATATGATTAATCACGAAGTTAGCTAACATAGCCTTTGTATTAATTTAGAAAATTTATATATGGGAAATCATTCTTTAGAAGAATTTATCTGTAAAGATAGACAAGGTGAATTAAAAGAAAAGATGAAAAATATATAATTTTTGTTAATTGTAACAAATGTTACAGAGGAATGAAAATAAAAAGTGTATTATAAATACACATTAAATAATTCTTTAAGATAAGCTAATTAGTTTGTCTAAGATTAAATAAATACATATAAAAAAGGAGAATAAAAAATGAGAGCTTTCGTAGATAGAGACGCTTGTATAGGATGTGAAGCGTGCGTTGGAATGTGTCCAGAAGTATTTAGCATGGATGATGAATCAATATCAGTTCCAATGGAAGGTGAAATAGCTGGGGATATATTAGAATCAGCCAAAGAAGCTATGGATAGTTGTCCAGTTGCAGCTATAACAATAGAATAATATAAAATATGACTTTTTAAAATTATTATTTTAAATTTGTAAAGGGTAAAAAAATTAAGGGCTATCATAGAATTGTTTTAATTTCTATGAAGCCCCTTTTTATATTAATTTCCAAATATAGCTTCTAATTCATATTGTGTTGTATCATAATCTTGCAAGACATTGTTTATATAAAGCTGATCAAATTGATATGAAATAGTTTCATCATTTAATTTCTCATAAGTTACAACCCATAAATAATTTACATCATCATCATCTATTTCAATTGTTACTTTATCTTCATTATTATCTTTCCATTCAATATTGTGACCATAATAAAATTCAAGAGCCTCTTCTGTAGTATGAGTACAATAATCGTATTTACCATTTTTTATTATACTTATGGCATCTATTGAATCATCTGATGGTATAGCAAAAAGAATTAAAACAAATATTAAAAATATTATTACAACTACGCCTACAACTATGCCTATAATACCTGTAGTTTTTTTCATTTTTTTACCCCCTAACAATTATTCTTAATATATTTATCTGTTTTGGAGTATTTTTAAGTATTATCTTATGTTGAGGCTTATATTTACTTCTTATTAAATTTATGCTTATAAGTTAAAAATTATGAAATTATATTTTACTTAATATTAAATATTAAAACTTGTAACTATAAGTTTTAATTTATTTAAGAATTTAAAGTTGATCATTAGATACTCCAATAGCAAAATAGTATTGAAAAGTATAATAACTATAAAAGCATAAACATAAGGATTAAAATTATAATTAATCGTAAATGGTGGCTCAATTAAATAAGCATAATTTGAACCAAGCTTATTGTTTATTATGAAAACTATCATGTGATATATGGTAGTAAAAATCATCATATCTCTAAGAGCCACATTAGTCATGCCTATTTTTCTTACGAAAAGTAAGTAAACAGCTCCCCATAATAAGAACAAATGCCCAATAAAATAAGAAAATTGAGTTATATGAGGAAAAGCAAAGGGGTCTGCTCCAACAACTAAAAGGGCACTTATGGAACCGAAAATTCCCCAATAAGCACCAATATTTAATAATAAGTTTATTTTAAATATTAAGCCTAAGGCTAATGCTAAAATTGCAACTCTACAATGATACAGAGGAAGTCCTTCTGTAAAAGGGTTATAATTTGAAATATGATACCAAGAATATAGAGTTATTTGTTGAATTAACAATACAAAAGCAACTATTAACTCAAAATTTCTGTTAACTTGTAATTTTTTAATTATAAGATAACTTATAAAAAAACCTATAATTAATATAAAAATATGCATCTTCCCAAAGGATGCAAATTTAGTGTTTTCAGGCACACTCCTGAAAAAGTAATTGAAAATATTCATTTTTTCTCCTAACTTAATAAAAATTTTATATAAAATACCCAAACAATAGTATAAAGGCAAAATGGAGAAAATACTATTAAAAAAACCTTTCATTTTTCTTACAATTTAGTAATAATAAAAAATAGTTAGAATATGAAAAATCATATCAAACTATTTTTACTTATCTAGGACAAAGGGCAAAACATCTAGCTGTAAATCCTGTACCATTTTTTATTTTTGGGAAGGTACAAAAGATTACTGCACCTGTTGGCGGACATAAGTCATAAAGGCATGACCATATCTTCTAGTGTAAATGTATCTAGTGTTCTTTGATTTTTTACAAAATGAATAGGAGCATCAACATGTGTTCCATATTGACCAACTAATTCATAAGTATGAGTTGTAAAACCGTCTTTTTCTAATTCGTATAAAGTTGAAGTTTTTAAAGATGAAAAGCCGTGCCAGTGTGGTGTTAGCTCGCTTACTTCATGACTTAAATCAACCCATTTGCAAGTTTCATTTAATTTGTTAAGTTTATCTCATAAATTTAAATTACTCATATGTACCCCTTAATAATGATTTATACTATCTAAATTGTAGTATATAAATGAAGATAATTAAAAATAATTTTAATTTATAATTGAGTTAAACTTTAATATTATAAAAGATGTTTAGAACAGAGGTTATATAGTGTATAATATAATAAATAGTTTAGTGAAGTATAAAAAAGAGGTGTAGCATGGAAAATTTAAAAGAAATAAGATGGAAACAAAGATTTGAAAACTTTGATAAATCATATAAATTATTAAAAAAATATTCAAATCAAGAAATAACAACAGAGCTTGAAAGAGCTGGTATTATACAATTTTTTGAGATGACATTTGAATTAGCCTGGAAAGTTTTAAAAGATTATCTTGAATCAGAAGGCTATATGGTGAAAAGTCCAAGAGAGACAGTTAAACAAGCTTTTCAAATAGGATTAATAGATAATGGTCATATTTGGATAGATGCATTGTCAAATAGAAATTTAACTACTCATACTTATGATGAGGAATTAGCAACTAAAATGACAAGTGAAATATTAAATGCTTACCTTCCAGAGTTAGATAAATTATATAACAAATTATCAAAGGAACTATAAAATGTTTGGATTATTAGATAGAGATATAAAATATATAAGGAAAGCCTTAGAAAAGTACGATGAAATTGAAAAGGCTGTTATATTTGGAAGTCGAGCTATGGGAAATTATAAAAAAGGATCAGATGTGGATATAGCTATTATTGGCAAAGATGTAAGTAGAAGTATTGTTTATAAAATAGAGGACTATTTAAATGAAGTTTACCCTTTGCCATATTTTTTTGATATTATTCATTATAATGAAATAACTAATGAAAATCTAATTAATCATATAGATAATGAAGGTAAGATTATTTATATAAAAAAATAAGAGCTTTTATCTTTACTTAGAGCTAGCTTATGAAGTATAATGTATACATATAAATAATAGGCGATGGAGTTCGCCATTAAATGCTTAAACGCTAATGACTCCTACTCTTGAATATAAGGGTAGGAGTCTATTTTTTTGTCAAAAATAAAGGAGGTATGAGTATGATAATAGTTCTAAGTTTATTAATTATTGGGATTTTAGCTAATTACAGTGGGTTAATAGCTGAAAAATTAAAATTGCCATCATTAATTGGCATGATGATAGTAGGAATGCTTATAGGACCGTCTTATTTAAATTTAGTGCCACAAGGAACTTTAGAAATTTCTTCTACTATAAAAGATGTGGCATTGGTTACAGTACTTTTCATAGGAGGGCTTGGCATAAGTTTAGAACAAATAAAGCAAATAGGTAGACCAGCAGTGTTACTTAGTGTGGTGCCTGCCACATTGGAAGGCTTTGTTATAGCATTTTTATCAATGAAATTTTTAGGATTTACTTTTATTCAGGGAGCAATCCTTGGGTTTATAATAGCAGCAGTAAGTCCAGCTGTATTAATTCCCTCAATGATTTCTTTAATTGATAGAAAAGTTGGACAAGATAAGGCAATTCCACAAATGTTACTCGTTGGGGCAAGTGCTGATGACACCATTGCAATCACACTATTTACTACATTTTTAGGAGTTTATTTACAAAATCAAAAGGGAGAAAGTATATCAATTGTATCTCAATTAATATCCATACCGATTTCTATTTTTGCTAGTATATTGGTAGCTTTTCTTTTATTTAAAATAAGTGAGTTTGCTTTGAGAAAAGGAAAAAATGATTACATAAAAGTTGTAGTGGTCTTTATCATATCACTTATGATGAGATATGTTGAAAAAACTACTCATACACAGTACTTCAACTCACTGCTAGCTGTGATGATTTATGGATTTTTCATAAGAAATTATATGAAAGAGAGTGCTCAATTTATTTTAGATAAAATGAACAACATATGGAAATACGGCAAGTTGTATTTATTTTCTTTCGTAGGAATGGCAATTAACCCAACTTTGGTAGGAGAGTATATTTATGTTGGGTTATTTATGCTTACTATATCATTAAGTTTCAGGTCAGTGGGAGTTTTATTAGCACTTACGGGCACAAATTTAAATTTAAAAGAAAGAATATTTTGTGTTATAGCTTATCTTCCTAAGGCCACAGTACAATCAGCAAAATCGTCAATTCCTCTTCAAATGGGAGTTGCAGGAGGAGAAATAATGCAGGCAATTGCCATACTTAGTGTCCTGGTAACAGCACCACTGGGGGCAATTGGAATAAAACTTACAAGTGATAAATTGTTGAATAGAAAAGAAGAAAAAAATTCAATCATGTTCATCCGCCATATAGAAAAGAGTATGAAGGACATAATTTAAAAGTGACAAGCAAGTGAGTTAAGATTGACAAAATAATATATAAAAAATTTAGCAAAGATTATAGAATTTATCCTAATTCATTTACTTGTAATTGTTTTAAATTGCCAGACGAAACTATAGTAATGGCAACAGATATAGGATTTCATCTAAGTGCATTATCAAGTATGTTAATAAATGATACTAAAAATGGTTAATATAAAATGGTAAATTTAAATAATTTATAAAGGAGAATTGGTATGGATATTTCCAAAAACAGATTAGAAGCATTTAGTGATGCTGTAATTGCCATAATTATTACCATTATGGTGCTGGATATACCAGTGCCAAAAGACTTTACTTTTGAAAGTATAAGAGATATGGGAGTGTCATTTTTTATATATTTTGTAAGTTTTATTGTGGTGGGAGCACAATGGGTGAAACATCATTATTTATTTAATTTTTGTAAAATGGTATCTAGCAAAGTTGTTTGGCGAAATATTTTGTATTTGTTTTTTTTATCACAGATACCTTATTTTTCAAGATTGTTAATTGAACATCCAAGAAAAGTTATTCCGGCCATTTTTTATGATATAATATTTTTACTTATGATGTTGTCTTATCTTTTTTTGTCTGATAATTTGTCTTTCTATTTATAATCCTACAATTTCTATTGTATTTTTTGTGATTATGCCTATTATATCATCTCTCACATATTTGTGGAGTGATGACAGATTTGATAGAAAAAAAGGAATAAAAGAATAAATAGATAATATGAATTAAAACAAAAAGCTAAAGTATATTATTATAACTTTAGCTTTTTATAAGTTATGCAATTTATGGTTGAGATTCTTCATCAGTTCTTTCTATTTTGAAAATTACAGGTCTTAGACCATCATTACAAGAGCAAATTGCAACTCCTTCTTTATCTATCCAATCATTATAATAAAAAGTAGAAGCTCCATGAGATAGAGCAAATACATATTGATACATGGCTTTCCATGCTTCGTCACATAATCCCTCTGGCTTTGCATAATCTGCAAAAAATACATCTCCTACCTTGTGAAATGGACATGTGGAAAGGTTTTTGCAACCATATTCTTTGGCCAAATCTTCATGAAAGGTAGTTTTAAGTACTTCTATTCTACATTTTTTCATTTAACAAAATCTCCTTTTTTAAATTTACTTGATTTAATTATAGTTCATGTTTTATACTTAAGAAAGTATGCACTTTTATGTAAAGTACTTACCTAAAGGCTAGTTAAAATTTTAGAGGTGATAAAAATGAGCATGGAAAAATTTCGAGGACAAGATTTAAAAGATATAAGATCAACGCCCTTTGGTTATACACTTTCTATAATAGGTGGTAAATGGAAGATGATTATAATGTTTTGGCTAGTTGAATATGAAACACTAAGATATGGAGAGCTAAAAAGATGTATAGGTTCCATAAGCGACAAAATGCTTAACAGTCAGCTAAAGGAATTAGAAAATGATGGTATAATTATAAGGAAGGAATATCCTCAAATACCACCAAAAGTGGAGTATTGTCTTTCTAAACGTGGTTTATCACTTATGCCTATTTTAGAAGAAATGTGTAAATGGGGAGAGGAAAACTGGATAGATAAAGAAGAAATTTAAAGGGAGAATTTTATGATTATAAGGGTTGCTGTAAAAAATGATGTAGAAAATATTGCAAAGTTGTATATTTCAAATTGGAAGGAAACATATAAAGATTTATTGCCCAAAGATTTTTTAGAAAGTTTAAATGAAGAGCATGCTACAAATAAGTGGTTTAAGTATATTGAGGAAGGAAACTCTATTTTTGTTGTTTATGATGAAGAGGAGTTTTTAGGATTTGTAGCCAGTAAAAAAGATGATGATATAGAAAATTGTTGGTATTTAGATTCATTGCATATAAATAAGGCTTGTAGAGGAAAGGGCATTGGTACAAAACTAATTAAAAAAGTTGGTCAGTATGCTATGCATCAAGGATATGAACATATGAGTATTTGCATTGTCAAAGGGAATGATAATGCTAAGAACATATATGAAAGACTGGGAGCAGTTCATTATAAAGATTTTATTGATGATTTTGGAGGTACTAAGTCAAATTCTCAAAAACTTATATGGAAGGATTTAAGTATTTTTTCTTAAATGAAAAGCTAAAGTCTATTATTTTGACTTTAGCCTTTTTAAATTAAATCGCATTTTTCTAATATAACATTTTCTATGAATTTATATTCATCTAAAACCCAGTCATTGAACCTGTCTAACCAATCAGTAAAGTTATCATTTCCTATGTATATTGGAGGAGATGATAAAACTTCTACTAAAAAGTATATATTATTTTTATCTGGTATAACTAAATCAACTTCTCTTCCTAATAATTCACATAAATCAAATTCATAGGATGATAAAGTGCTGTAGTCAACAGGTTTATTTGTAAACCAAGCAATATCAATATCACTATTTTCTTCATCAAAAAATTCAGTTGCATAACTTCCAAATATATTTGACTTATAATCTTATTATATCATAAAGCCGGTATATTATAGATAGAATAAGGAAATTAAGAATTTAAAAACTTTACTATCTTTAAACCTAGCGTTATATTTTAGTTTATATCTTACCAATTAACTTTATAATAAGAAATTTTTTTGTTATCAAGCTTAGCTAATAAATTTGTTCGTTTATCATAATCTGAATGTGGGGCATATGAGAAATTATATCCATTGGAATGTTTGTCTGTAGTTATTAATTAATGCATTGAGTTTTATATACAAAGCTTTGAAGATCCTTTTTAATAGTATTATCTAAATCTTTCTCGAAAGACTTTTCTTTTAATTGCTTGTTTAAATCTCTTATCTCATCATTTGAAATAAAAGATCCTTTTATAGTTGGGTCTATAATTTCTACTACTGTTTTTGCATCAAAATCAACATAGTCTACTACATCTTCTATATTTTCTATTAAAAATTCTAAGTTTTCTTGTGTAGAAATTTCATATGTTTTCCCATGCTTAATTAAATACTCTGATATTTGATAATCTTCATTCAATACTTTAAAAACTTCCCCAGATGGATCTAATACATCTTTGTATAAAGTTGCATATTCTATAAGTTGAATTTGTTTTATTAAGTTTTCTTTTTCTGTTAATTCACCGTAATTATTATTCAGAAATGCTACTAGACCAAAATCCCAGTTTGGGTCTAATATACCTTCTTTGCGGTAACTCATATCATATGAGGACATACTTAAATTTTCATCTAAAGCCTTATCTCTAAGTTTTATTAATTCTTTAATGCTTAAATCTTCCAATTCTATAATTGTGCTTTTTTTTTGCTTCATCATATTTTCATATAATGTATCTTCCTTTATATCTTTATTATCTGTAAAACTAAAAGCTGCAGTTGAACATAAAGATAATGACAAGGATAAAATTAATGCAGTTATCTTTTTTATCACAAAGATATTCCCCCTTTTATCTTTTAATTATTAATAGTGTAACATTTATGGAAATTATTGTAAAATATGCGAATTTAAGATTAAAATTTAATTTTAACTAATTATGTATATGATAGAAACTATTTCAATATAATAACGTCATTATCTTGTAAGATATCCTTCACAAATTTAATCCTATTTTAAAAATAAATTTATAATTTTGAAATATAGACTCCTACAAAAAAATAAAAAAAATATACTTTTTTAAATATGGAAAACTCAATAAGGAGAATGTTTTCACGAGACGAAGGTTAAAAAGCAAACCATAGCCAAAAAAAAATATAAAAAAATATATTTACAACTTGTATACAAGTATGGTAATATTACCTTGTTATTTAAATAACATAATCGATTAGCAAGTTATTTGCAAAATAAAATCATAATCAGTATATGTTAAAAAGAAATTAACATATATGATTAATTGAAAATAATAACTATAAAAATTACATATGAAAGTGAAAAAGTAAAATTTATAATTCATTAAAAAATGAAGAACTGTTAGAAAATAAGATATTGAAAAATTATGAAGTAAGAAATTAGAAAATAATTTTATTGGGGGATTTAAAATGGACTTACAAAAACAAGGCAGTATGGGATTTGAAAATAATAGTGTATCAACAAAATCTTTTGGTTTAAAAGATAAAGTAGGATATTTATGTGGGGATTTAGGAAACGATTTCACATTTATATTTGCAAGTATGTATTTAATGATATTTTACACAAATGTATGGGGTATTAGCCCATCACTAGTTGGAACTTTATTCTTAGTATCAAGATGTATAGATGCATTTACAGATGTTACAATGGGACGTATCGTTGATAAATGCAAAACAACAAAAGACGGTAAATTCAGACCATGGATAAAAAGAATGGCAGGACCAGTTGCATTAGCAAGTTTCTTAATGTATCAATCTAGTTTAGCTGGAGCATCAATGACAGTTAAAGTTATAGTAATGTTCGCTACTTATATATTATGGGGATCAATATGTTATACAGCAATAAATATACCTTATGGTTCAATGGCATCAGCTATGACAGATGTACAAGAACAAAGGGCAGCGCTTTCAACTTGGAGAAGTTTAGGAGCTAATTTCGCATCAATAATCATAGGATCAATAGTACCTCAAATTATATATTATGCAGATGCAAACGGTAACCAAATAGTTAGTGCAAGTAAATTTACTTTAGTAGCAGGAATATTCTCAATATGTGCACTATTATGCTACATGATTTGTTATACATTAACTACTGAACGTATTAAATTAGAACCAACTCAAAAAGAAGAAAACGTATCTTTAGCAGAAACATTTAAAACAATAATTTCAAATAGAGCTTTATTAGCAATAATAGGGGCTGCAATAGTATTATTACTTAGCCAATTTATGGGTCAAACAATGAATCAATATTTATTTGCAAGTTATTTCAAAAATATAAATGCATTATCATCACTTAGCATGGTAGGTTTACCATTAAGTTTAGGATTAGCTACAGTATCTGGTGTAATAGCGAGTAAATTTGGTAAAAAAGAATTCTCAGCATTTGGGATGTTCTTAGCAGCAGCATGTTATGGAATAGCATACTTCATGAAACTTACAAATCCATGGATATTCATAGGACTATATGTTTTAGCAGGGATAGGAGTAACAGGATTCAATATGTTCATATGGGCACATATAACAGATGTTATAGATTATAATGAAGTTAAATTCGGGGAAAGAAATGACGGAGTTATATATGGCGTTTATTCAT